>JAJCXU010000279.1 GCA_029263275.1 Ilumatobacter sp. | reverse complement strand
GAAGTTCTCGAATCCCTCCGGCATCTCGCTCGGTGACAGCGCAGCCAGGAGCTCCGGGCCGAGTCCGACGACCACGTTGACGCCGGCGACGGTGTCAGCACTGTCGCGCACGCGTCGCAACGCCTCGGCCAACTCTTGAGCGTCGCCGACTCGGTCGAACTCGAGGTGATAGTGCTGTCGTGTGCCGAGGCCGAAGATCCCCGGTTGTGGCGTGGGCATGTCCTCGGTCTATCAAGACCTGGCAGCAGCGGGGTACGTGGAGGTCATTCCGCAGGCCTCGCTGGAATTTGGGCGTTGAACCGCTCCATCGCGTGGAGGCGGTCGAAGTCGTGTAGCGCTCGCCACGTCGATGCTGACTCAACTAACTCAGCGACCGTCGTCACGTTGGTCAGGAGCCAGCGGGCATCAGCGGCGACATCCGTCGGAACTGCGTCACTGACGTCGAGGGTCTGAGTCTGCGCACGACGCAGAAGATGCACGTTGGTCGCCTGTGTCGGCCACGGATCCTCGGAGTGGGTCGCGCTCCGTCGAGCGACGCCGATGTCCCAGAAACCCCGATCGAGGTTCGGCGTCACCACGAGCGAACCTCGGGAGAAGTCAGCGGAATAGTTGCCAAACGACTCGCCGTACCGCCGTTCCACGAGCAAGTCGAACCCCGCGTCGAGCAATCCAGATCGCAGATCGGTGACCCAAGCAGGAGCAGTTGCCAGAGCGTCAGCCACGCGCGCTCACAACGTCACTGCTCCTTGAGCTTGGCGATTTCATCAGCCAGCCGCTTCGTGTCTGGACGATCCTTGAGCTTGTCGATCTCGCCAACCAGCCGCTCGGTATCTGGACGGCCTCTGAGTTTGCGAATCTCATCGACGAACCGCCCCGTCCTCTGCGAATGGCCTGCTGCTCGATCTTCTGCCATGTGTTCGTCTCCTTGAGAGGTAGCCGCGACTGGGTACTGGAAGACGTCATCGAGCGGGACGCCGAGCGCGTGTGCAATTCGAAACGCCATTTCAAGGGACGGCGAATACCGGCCCTTCTCGATGGCGATGACGGTCTGGCGCGTGACCCCGATGTGGCCTGCGAGCTCCGCTTGGGTCATCTCGCCTTCGGCGAACCGGAGTGGTCGAATCGAATTGGTGACCTTGGTTGCTTTGACCATGTCGTGAGACCTCAGCGGAGAGAGGGTGCGTGCGCCGTGTGGAGAAGTGTATGGCAAACCAGACACGATGTCTGAAATTCTTTACTTCAGATCGTCCGCTCCGCCGGTCATGAGAGGTGTTGCCAGCTCGCCGGGCCGGTTGTGAGGAGGCGGGCGGACGAGCGATAGCACGACTTGGACACGTACGGCTCGATCTCGCTGGCACGCGTGTTGCACAACTCGGCTTTGAGCGTGCGCGCTGCGATGACTGCGGGCTCATCTCCGTGCCCCAGCGCCAGCAAGTCCACGACGTGCAGGGCGAGCTGTGTCTGACCGCCGTCGGCAAGGGCTTGCGCTCGGTCCAGAATCGCCTGCGGATCGGTGATGGCGGACAGCACGGCCGCTGCAGCCTCGGCGGGCGGCGCAGGGTGCAGCGTGGTCGGGTTGCGATCCCACCACCCGTTCTCCTCGCGGTAGACGTCGCGCACGATGTAGTCGGGAGCGCCGTACGTCGGCCGCATCCACGGGTGATCGAACAGTTCATCGGGATAGGTGATGTCGGCGAGGATCTCACCTTCGTTCATTCCGGCGTTCATCCGCTCGACGACTTCGTTGCGGATCCATCGCAGTGCATCGGCTGTGCGTGTGAGTTGTTCGTTGATGTCGTCGCCCTCGATCATCGGACCGAACTCGGTCAGCATGCGAGTGGCGCCGAGTGTGCGAAGTCGGTCGAGCGTCTCGGCCCAACGGATCGTGAAGCGCTGTGTGCGCAACGGCGTCCCGATGTTTGGGATCGTGAACCCAGGTGTCGCCGCACCGCCGAGCAGCAGGCCATCGTCGGGCAACCAGACCGCGAGCGCATCGTCGGTCTCTGACGGTGCCCAGATCAACTCGACGCGGCGGCTGCCCTCGACGAGGGTCATCGAGTTGGCGAACGTCTCGGTCGGATCGTGGAGCGCGAAACCTGGTTCCAGCGCCGCGAGGGGTACGGGCTGGCGCGACGGGAATTGCACCGCGGCCATACGCAACTGCAGTCCATCGGTCTCCCGATAGCGGGCGTACCGGGTCAGCACGTTGTCATGGGCCACGAGACGGGCTGGCGGGTCGCCCCGCTCGGCGTTGTGCTGCTGCCAAATCGGCACCGATGAGTTGTAGCCGTGATGGCCGTGGCTGTAGACGATGGCGTGCACCGGTGCGTCGGTGTGTTCTCGAAGCTTCTCGATCATTCCCGTGGCGTGACGCAGGCCGCTCGCATCGACGATGACCACACCGGCGTCAGTCTCGATCGCCAACGTGTTGCCTTGGCCTGGCAACACAACGAGGCCTGGCCCGATCACTTGCCCAGCGAGTTCACCGACGAGAATGCTCATGTCCCACTCTCGCTGCATCGGGCCGGCGATCCCGAGGCGGAC
>JAJCXU010000278.1 GCA_029263275.1 Ilumatobacter sp. | reverse complement strand
GGGCGTGTTCTCGACGTACCACTTGCCCATCTCCGGGCCGAGATATCGAATGGCCATTTCGGCGACGTCGAAGTCTTCATGCCCCAGCGTCACCGGCCCTTCGACCATGACGTACTGATAGGGCACCGTTTCTTGCTGGGCAGTCAGCGTTGCCCGCCCGCGTTTGCGGAGCAATTCAGCCTTCACCGTGTTCCCGCCCATCGTCAGCAATACCTCGCCGTCCCGGTACGTGTACCAGATCGGCAAGGCAATCGGCCCTTTGCCCTCGCGGGCGATCGACAGCACCCCCACGTGTGTGCCAGCGAGAAATGCCTCGCGCTCCTCAACGGTCATGTCAGTGTCGGCCATGTGTCTCCCCGATTCGTGATGATGGTTCGGGTCCAGCTTGGCGCGACGCGGCGCACTGGTCGTCATTCGAGCGGGTCGCCGCGGTCCGCTGACGGTCTGGTGACGGTTCAGTCGACCATCGACAGCAGGTGATCGACCAGCGTGAGCAGCGTGGTCTTGACCGATTCCCGCACCCGGGCATCGACAGTCAGGATCGGAACGGTCGGGTTGAGCGCGAGCACAGCGCGAATCTCATCGGCCGTCCCATGCGGTGCCGCGATGAACTGATTGACGGCGACGACGAAAGGAATCCGACGGTTCTCGAAGTAGTCGATCGACGCGTAGCAGTCGTCGATCCGAGCCGTGTCGACCAAGACCACCGCACCCAGCGCACCCGAACTGATTCGGTCCCACATGAAGGCGAATCGATCTTGACCGGGCGTGCCGAACAGGTACAACTTGAATGCATCATCGACGGAGATACGACCGAAGTCCATCGCCACAGTGGTCGACTGTTTCGTCTCGACGAGGTCGTGGTCTGAACTGGCCGCAGCGGCCGTCATCGTCTCTTCGGTTCGCAGCGGGTCGATCTCCGAGATCGAGCCGACGAAGGTCGTCTTGCCCACGCCGAAGCCGCCCGCCACGACAAGCTTTGCGGAGACGGCGTTCTCGATCCCCTGGGACGGTGTGCGTGTGTCAGCAATGGTGGACATGGCAAATTCCTCGGGGGGTCACAGTGCGGCGACAGCGCCACGGATGCGGAGCAGAACCGAACTGTCGATTCGCTGAATGGTCTCGTGGCGCTGGAGCAGACCATCACTGATCATCTCGCTCGCCAGCACTTGCACGGCACGGATGGGAAGACTGAGGACGGCTGCGATTTCGGCGATGGCAATCGGTTCGGAGAATTGGTTGACGATGCGCTGGCGCTCGAACCTGAGCGACGCCGCCTTCAGCGCGCCGTGCCTCGTCGGGCTGACCATGGTCTCGAGCGCAAACTCCTCCGACAGCGCGGTCGTACGCCCGCGGGTGACCATGAACGGCCGCACGACTTCGGCGCCGTCCTCGACGTCGTCTTCATACTTCATCGCACCGGCGCCACCACGTTCTTCAGGCGTTCGATCAATTCCGGCGAGAGCACATCGCCGAGGCGCTGCGTCAGCAAGGTCATCTCGTAGCCGACCATGCCGAGATCGGCATCTGCGTCGGCGACCACACCCATCGAGGCGGTAGGTGACACTCGGGCCACGAGAATCCAACCGTCGCTGGCCTCGATGATCTGACGGGTCACGTTCCCCAGACCGAAGTTGCCGACGGCCCCATCGGTGAGGCTCGCCAGCCCGGAGGCGATCGCTGCGAACGTTTCGTGGTGTGCAGCGGAGAAGCCGGCCGAGGCCGCAAGGTGCATTCCATCGGCTGACACGGTCTGCGCGAACCGCACGCCATCGGTCTCGTCGACGAACGACTGCAGGATGAACCCGAGCCCTCGATCGGCAGCGTGGATGGTCATTGTTCGACTCCTTGTTGGTCGGCGCGACTCGTTCCGGACTGGAAGCCAGACAGCGACTGCCTGACAACGTCAGGTGTGCGCTCAGGCTGCGCGCTCGATGCCGCCGTTGCTTCCACCGACGTCAGTGAGGTCTGCGGCAGGTTCGCTCCGGGTCGTCTCGCCGCTCCTCCGAACTTCTGGGGCTCACGCGGAGCTGGCGCTGGGAGCGCTGAGCCTGCGGGGGCGATCAGCGGCTGAGCCGGATTGCCGAGGGTGGCGTCACGCTGCGCATCCAGACGTGGCGTGGACGTCGAGATCTCCTGAATGGATTCGAGGGCTGCGCGCACTGCCGGTCGGCGTTCAGCTGCGATGTCATCGAGCGAGGTCGGTCGCACCGCCACGTCCGGAATCGGTGCAAGTGACGGTGACGGTGCACGGGCCAGGTCAGGCTCCTCAGCGAGCAGGGGCGCTTGCAGTGCGTCGACCAGATCCGGCTGCGGCGAGGCCGGAGTCGCGATCAGCGGTTCGGTCGGCGGCTCGCTGATTGACGCGGCGGGCACGATCAGGTCCTCAGCGGCGGGCGCCTCATCGATGGTCGAGAGATCGTCGGGGACCACCGACGCATCGAGATCGACAAAGAGTGCATCGTCGGGAAGCGCCAGCCGGACGGCCACCCCGCCCGTGGGACTGTCGAAGATCCTGACGTCGATCGAGCGTCGTGCCGCGAGCCGACCCACAACAAACAGTCCGAGGAACTTCGAGGGTGTCTCCTCCTGGGTTGCCGCGACCGAGATGCGCGTGTTGGCTTCCTCGATCTTCGCTGCCGTCATGCCGACGCCGTCGTCGCTGACCGCGAACATGTAGCCCCGATGGGTCATACGAGCCGTGACCTGCACCGTGGTCTCGGGCGGCGAGAAGGCCAGCCCGTTCTCGATCAACTCCGCCAACAGGTGGGTGAGATCGGCGACGAGTTCACCGCGAATGCGCTGGCCGGTGTCGCCGACGATCTCGACTCGCTCATAGTGCTCGACTTCCGACATGGCCCCGCGAATGATGTCGCCGGCGGTGACCGGCGACGTGAACCGTCGGGTCTG
>JAJCXU010000277.1 GCA_029263275.1 Ilumatobacter sp. | reverse complement strand
GCGATCGACGAAGTCGCGCAGTTCCTCGCGGATCGAGTCGTCCATCGGTGGCGGTTCGTACTGTTCGAGAATCTCGCGGGCCAGCCCGTTGGCCCGAGTCCGGGTATCCGGGGCGCCGCCCTCGGTCCAGGTCTCCCAGTTACGCCAGTCACTGACCATCGGGCTGTAGAACTCGTCCGTGTAGCGCGACTGGGTGTGCGCCTCGCCGAAGAAGTGGCCGGCCGGGCCAACGCCCGCGATCGCATCCACCGCCAACGCATCGTCACTCACATCGAGCGGCGCGAGGAACGTGCTGACCATGTTGAGCAGGTCCGCGTCGATGACCATCTTCTCGTAGCTCGCCTGCAGGCCGCCTTCCATCCAGCCGGCGCCGTGCATCACCCAGTTCGCTCCACCCATGATCGCGCCCCATAGCGCCCACATCGTTTCGTATCCCGCTTGCGTGTCGACGGCGTTCGATGCGCTGACCGCAGATGATCGGTACGGCACGCCATATCGCCGCGCCAGTTGCCCACCGACGAGCGCGGCCTTCGCGTACTCGGGTGTGCCGAACGCTGGCGACCCGGTGCGCATGTCGACGTTCGAGGTGAACCCGCCGTAGACCGCCGGCGCTCCCGCCCGCACCACTTGGGTGAACACCAGGCCTGCCAACGCCTCAGCGTTCTGCTGCACCAATGCGCCCGCCAGCGTGATCGGTGCCATGGCACCCGCGAGCGTGAACGGGGTGATGATGATCACCTGGTTGCGCGCCGACATCTGGATGATGCCTTCCAGCATCGGATGGTCGTACCGCAATGGCGACGACGCATTGATGATCGACGACAGACTCGGCTCGCGTTCGAATGTGTCGTGATCGACACCGCGAGAGATGCGGGCCATCTCAAGGCCGTCGAGATTGCGTTGTTGCCCGAGCGAGTAGATGTGGAACGTCTTGTCGGTCAACGTGTGCGCGTCGTACGCCGCTTCGAGATGGCGGATCGACGCATGCACGTCGACCGGCTCGACCGGGAACCCGGCGAAGGTGTGTATCGAGTTGAGCATGTGGCCGAGCCGCATGAAGTCCTGGTAACCGGCCCGGTCACCGGTCTTGCGCTCACCGTCGAGGTTCACATAGTTCGGTGCGCTCGCCACCGAGGCGTAGGTGACCCAGTCGCCACCGATCTGCAGGTTTCGTTCAGCCCGACGCCCGTGCAACGTGAATTCGTGTGGGATGGTCGCCATGTACTCGGCGACCATGTCCGCGTCGAACCGCACGCGCTCGCCATCGATCCGAGCACCGGCCGCGCCGAGCAGTCGAAGCGCCTCCGGGTGCAAGAAGTCGATGCCAGTCTCGGCAAGGACGCGCAACGACGCGAGGTGAATTGCTTCCAACTGGTCGTCGGAGATGATCGATGTGGGCGGCAGCGTGTGCCGTGGTTGGGCGAACGGTGGCTGATCGCCAACGACGCTCCGGATGCGCCTGGGACCGCGCGACCGTCGCCGTCGCTCGCTCACCCCGTGCTCCCCATCGGCTCAACGTAGTTGCACAGATCTTTGTGGAACAGTGCCCCTCCATGACAAGAATCGATGGACCGCTGTCAGCAACACTCGACGCCAACCCCGTCGCTTCAGCCCCCGTCGAACTGCTCGACGCCCATCGGATTCGGGTACGGGATGACCGCCCCATCGAGCGCTCCCACCACCGGTGTGAGGATGTGGGTCAGTTCGGCGAGCTCGGACTGAACGGCACGAAGTGGCGCCGTGGCGAGATCGTCGGTCAATTGCTCAACCGCGACATGCAGTGCCGCGCCCGTCTCGGTGATCTGCCCCGCATCGTCGAGCACCCCACGCTCGTGCAGCCGGCCGACCGCGGCAATCCAGTCGTCGTCGCTCCAACCACGGAACGGCTTGACCGTGTCGGGAGACATCCCGGTGTGCACGAGCCGAAGCACGTGTGCGTCGCATGGGCCCAAGCCGTGTGCAGTCAACGCAACGAGGTGGCCGTCGCCGCGGTGTTCACGAAGCAGTGTCGTGGCATGCCAGAGGGCCAGGTGTGGCGTCGTCGGGAAGTCCAGAGCAAGGTTCGCCGCAAACAACGGTCGTCGATCATCGGCTACCGCTTCGGCAGCGCGGCGCAGGATGAAGGCGGCCCGTTTCAACTGGTTCCGGTCGTCTGGCAGCCCGTGGGCGTTCCATGCCCGATCGATGCCGTCGAGACGAGCGGCCAGTGCATCGGCGGGTGAACAGCGCGTCCACACATCGGGAACGGCACGATCAACGAAGCTCGGATGGAAGCCGAAGAAGAGCGCGGTCACCGCACCCGCGCCCACCGCGCCAAGTGGTGCGGCACGGCCACCGAAGTACCCGCGCCAGAAGCCGCGCAACCCGACGTCCTCGAACGCTTGCTGGCTCTCCGGCGCGAAGTAGGTGATCGCATGAATCGGCTCGATCAGCGTCCACAAATGTCGCTCGGGCGATTCGATCACCGCCATCTCGTTCGCGTCGCCGCTCACGTCGCGGCCCGATTCGCCGCCAACCAGAAGCCGGTTCCGGCACGGGCGGTCCGCCCCTCCCATGCGCCCGGAAGCGCTTCGAGCACATCTTCAGCAGGGAGATGGATCGGCGTCTGGTCGCCCAACGTGTTGACCCACAGCACCGAGCCGCCAGGACGCAGCAGTCGATCGACCTCGTCGGGGAAGAGGATCATGTTGATCATCAGCACCGCGTCGAATGAGTCGTCGCCGAATGGCAGCGTCGTCGCATCCGCCTGCACGCGCGGCGCGAGCTCGCTCGGTGCGTACGACAACATGCCCATCGACAGGTCGGTACAGACCAGTGACCCGACTCGGCCACTCAGGACGCGTGCCCCCGCCCCCGTCCCGGCGCCGAGTTCGAGCCAGTCGCCGTCCAGCGGGACGCCGCCGCGCTCCAGACCGTCTTCGACCGGCGACCGTTTCGTCGCATCGACCTGGCGCTCTGACCACTCCGCGGCCATTCCATCGAACAGCTCAGCCATGTTGGTCGCGTTCGATGGCCGCCACTCGCCACCGAACGCCATCATGCGCGTGATCTTGCGGATTGGATGGTCCGGTCCGGCAAACGATTCGGGGTCGGTCGCATCCGAATGGTCGGTCAACTGTTCGAGCACGTCGCTCATCCTCGCAGGAGGATGGTTCCCAACGCCGTACCGGGCTGGCGGAGTGAGCTATGTCGACAGGACGACGATGGCGGCGGACCGATTGTCGACGTCAAGCGCGAGGAACACCGATTCAAGGTGCTTCTTCACCGTGCTCTCAGAGATGT
>JAJCXU010000276.1 GCA_029263275.1 Ilumatobacter sp. | reverse complement strand
GACGGTTGGGACTTGTACGTACCGAGCTGTTTCGGCTTGTGCTTACCCGTGACGGTGTCAACCCCATCGACACGAACGACCCACTTGTCGCGCTGCTTGCGGACGATCGGAGAACCCGTTGGCTTCCAGGCCATGACCTACTCCCTCGGTGAAAACCGATCCGAAGTCTGATACATCGCTGATACATAGGCACTTCGACCGGTCGAGGCCAAGTGTATCACTCCTGGTAGATGTGGTCGGGGTGGGGAGATTCGAACTCCCGGCCTCCTGCTCCCAAAGCAGGCGCGCTAACCAAGCTGCGCTACACCCCGTATCCGCCCTGTTGGGCCCGATGAGCCTACTGAGGATCAGAGTGCAATTGCGCTGCCGATTGCGTCGGGTGGCGCAGGCCACTCGCGCTCCCCCACCTTGAGCCCGGCGGCCGCAAACGCCTCGGCCAACTGCGAGACGTGGATGTCGTGGCGGCGGTCCGTCGTGTCGAGATTCGTGATGACCCGGATCAGGTCGAGATACGCGCGGCGGTACACCGCGTCGTGGCCCCGACCCGACCCGGCGAGAGCATGGGCCAATTCATGCGCAGCCGTGGCGACCGTCATTTGCGGTTGCGAGAGCCTGATGGCAGCGCGCTCCCCATCCGAGTCAACCGTGCACCGCGTCACCGATGCCGAAGCGTCAGCCCGCGATCGCTCGACGCTCACCACTCCGCCCGGCCACCAGGGGCCGTCGACGACGAGACGCAACACGCCAGCGATGAACTCGAACGCTCGCACCGCTTCGAGATCGGTGCCATCGAAGGCCGCCAACTCAGCCGCGTAGACAGCGGTGTGATCCGGGTCGCTCACTTCGACCGTCCAATCGCCTGCCGGCCCGCCAGTCGGGTTCGACCAACATCGGCAGCACCGGCTGCTGCCGCACCCGCACCCCAGCCGCCAACTTGGGCGGCGCTGGCGGCACGAGCGGAGCGCACCCGACCGAACGACGCTGCCGCAAAGTCGTCGATGCGTTGGTTGCGATCCCGAGTCGCCAACGCCCGCGCCGTGGTCGTGCCGCTCCCTCTGCCGTGATCGTCGGCCAACTCCTCGGCACGACGCGCCGACTCGCCCAACACTTCGCCGATCCGATCGGCGAATCCGAACAGGAACGATCGTCGAAACCGCTGTGTCGCCGCGCCGGTCTGGCGCTTCGCGCTGGCCATCTGCGACGCCGCCTGCTGGTGCAACGACGTGTACATCACCTCGACGACTTCCAGGTCACTCCGAAAGCCCGCCGCCATCGCCACCGTGCCGTGGGGCCGAGACTGGAACACGACCTGCACGTCATGGGCCTCGGCGACAGCGACCAGGAGCGCCAATCGGGCACGTACATAGGCACCACGGCCCAGCTCGATCTCGCGCACGCGGAGGTCATCGCCGGCATCGACTGCTGCCAACCGGTCAGGGTCGATCCGGTGCTCGGCAATCAACTCAGCAGCCTTTCGCGAGAACGCGTCCGCCTCATGGGCGTTCGATGTCCGCTCAGCCTTATCAAGTAGCTTGCGAACCCGCACGAGCAGGTCACTTTCGGACGTTTTGCTCATCGGCAACCCCGAATTCTGTATCGTGGCAGGTCAGAGACATCATTTTCTTTTGTCACGCCGACTGACGTTTGATGAGAAAGCAGCCGTCCACTACTGACGGTGCACACCATCTCGACGTAGCGTAGGGATATGGAGGGATCGATGATCGAGCCGACAACCGATTCCGATGTGTCCGAGCACGATACGGAGCGCGCTGCACCAAGTGTGCAGCCCGAACCGACCACCTCGGAAGCCACCACCACCGACCACGGAGACGGAGACGGTCGAACGCTACGCCGCACCCGCAATCGGCAACGGGTGATTGTTGCGCTCCTCGACATCGTGCGGGAAGGCTCGCTCAACCCGAGCGTTGGGGAAATCGCCGACCGCGCCGGCGTCTCGCACCGGTCGGTGTTCCGGTACTTCGAAGACATCAACGACCTCGTCCGCACCGCGATCGACCACGAAATCACCCGGGCGACACAGCTTGCTGCGGTTCCCGACCTCGGCATGGGCTCCCTCGAGCGTCGCGTCGACGCATGGGTCGACAGCCGGCTCCGCTTACTCGCCGTCACATACGAGGTCGGGCGCGTGGCGCGATATCGAGCGCCAGACATTCCGAGCATCGATGAAGCCATGGAAGCTATCTACCAGTTCACTGTCACACAGATGCGCAATCACTTCGCGGCCGAACTCGATCAGCTCGGCGCCGACGGCGGCTTCGTCCTCGACGCAGCGATGGTGCAGACCAGCTTCGAGTCGTACGATCTCCACCGTCGAATCATGGGGCACGGCACCGAGCGCATCCGCCAGGTGTGGCATCTTGCCCTCCGTGCGCTCTTCACGCATTCACTCCACACACGCTGAGCAGTCGGCATCAAACGCGATGACCGGAGGTGCATCAGGCACCCGGAAGACGCTACGATCAGCGACGCAATTCTGCGGATGTAGCTCAATGGTAGAGCCACAGGTTTCCAACCTGTTGACCGGGGTTCGATTCCCCGTATCCGCTCCAGTGAGGCGCCGAGATGTGGCGCTCCCGACAGCTCAGTCGTAGACGAGCGACCCGTCCTCCAGGTCAGCCGTCGGGAGTTCGTCCTTCTCCACCAAGTACAGCTGCTTGTGCTGCCACGGTTCGTGGTCACCCTGCTTGGGGAGCAGATGTAGCCCGCGGGACAGATAGCCCGGGTTGAAGTTCTCCGGGTCGACCCATGGCGACAGCGTCATATCGGCGTCTGACTCGCGCAGTGTCGGCGTGACGACCGCTGCACCTCGCTCGTCCATGTGCCGGAGCAGTCGGCACACGAAGTCGCCGATCATGTCAGCGCGCAGCGTCCAGCTCGCTCGGAAGTATCCGAACACCCAGGCCATGTTCGGGATACCGGTGAACATTGTCCCGCGGTAGGTGATGGCGTCGTGGAACGCGAGCGGTTCACCGTCGATCGTGAACGCGATGTCGCCGAGCACGTTGAGGTTGAATCCGGTCGCCGTGATGATGATGTCGGCATCGAGTTGCTCACCCGATTCGAGTTCGATGCCCGTTTCGTTGAACCGGACGATGTGGTCGGTCACCACCGACGCCTTCCCGCTCGCGATGCCCTGGAACAGGTCGCCGTCGGGCACGAACGCCACACGCTGCCGCCACGGCCGGTACGACGGAGCGAAGTGCTTCTCGACGTCATAGTCGTCGGGGAGGTATTCGCGGATGCCCGCGAGCAACTCTTGCTTCACCATCTCGGGCTCAGCCGCAGCCAACTCCATGAAGACGTTCTGATCGTGCAGGATCCTGCGCCGCGCGATCTCATGGATCCATGCCTCGTCGATGTCGATCTCTCGCAACGACTCGACCAGCTCATTGATGTTGCGACCGGCCACGAAATAGGTGGGTGATCGCTGCAGCATCGTGATGTGGTTGCAGTCCTCGGCCATGGCAGGGATGAGCGTCGCGGCCGTGGCCCCGGAACCGATCACGACGACGTTCTTCCCCGCGTAGTCGAGGTCGTCGGGCCACGTCTGCGGATGCACGATCGGCCCCTTGAAGGAATCCATCCCTTCCCAGGTCGGCGTGTAGCCCTCGGAGTGCCGGTAGTAGCCCTGACACATCCACAGGAAGTTCGCCGTGAACCGCAGTTGCTCACCGGTGTCGTCCCGCGTTACCTCGAGTGTCCAGAGTTTGTCGTCGGATGACCATGTCGCTGCGGTGATCACGTGCTGGTAACGGATGTGTCGAGCGAGGTCGTTCTCGTCGATCACTTCGCCGAGATACGTCATGATCTCCTCGGCCGAGGCAATCGGAGCGTTGCGCCACGGCTTGAACCGGTAGCCGAACGTGTGGAGGTCGCTGTCGGAGCGGATGCCCGGGTACGTGTGCGTCCGCCATGTGCCGCCGTAGCCCTCCTGATTCTCCAGGATCATGAAGGTCTTCTCCGGGCATTGATCGCGGAGGTGATAGGCACCGCCGATCCCAGAGATCCCGGCACCCACGATCAGTACGTCGACATGTTCGACTGCAGCGTCCGTCATACGATTCTTCTACTCGGCGCGGGCGCCAATTTCGCTGTTGGAGCGGGCGGCAGGATCGGGCGCTTTCCAGAACACCTTCGTGCCAGGTTCAGAGAAGGCGTCCGGTGCATCGGCCACCCTGGATGCTTGCGCAACCGGACGGGAGATGATGCGGTGCAGGACGGCAAACACCAGCGCCCCCGTCGTGATGATCGTCGTCCCCACGTAGAGCCTGTTGGTCGCGTCAGTCCCGGCAAAGGTGCCGTGCAGGCTCGTCAGCAGGAACGTGAGATAGCTGGTGAAGTGGATGCCGCGCCACACCTTCTTGGGCAGTCGCTTCATTGCCAGCGAGGTCACCTCGACGATGACCAAGCCCCACATCGCGAACACCCCGAGGGCAACCTGCCAGGGCTTCCACTCGCTGGCGAATGGCACAACGATGTCGACGACATCGAAATGGATCCAGTTGTCGCCGATCAGCGCCGCCACGTGGGTCAGCAGAAACAGCACGCTCATCGCGCCGAGCCCGCGGTGCAAGTCGAGCAACCACGCGGGCCGGCGCTGGGCCGGGAACAGCTTGGTCGACAGCATGATGCCCCACAGCACCGACGCCGTGATGAACAGCCACGCGATGATCCCGGAGGCCCGAGCGATGTACCACCAGATCTGCGGGTTCATGCCGTCACTCCCACCGCGTGAGCCACCACACCGTCGGCGATGTCAACCGTTGCGGACACCGCGCCGGTTGTGTCGATCGCGACGCCGGTCAGACCGTGTGCGTCGAGATAGTCGATTGCGGCGGCACGGCCCGCAAGGAGTGCTGCGGTCGCGTGTGCCTCGGCGAGCCAGCCAGCATTGGCAACGACCGTGACGGTGGCCAAGTCGGTCGTTGAAACTGTGCCTGTTGCCGGATCGATGATGTGATGTTGCTCGGCTCCCTCGTGCAGCCATCGCCTCGATCGCGTGCTCGACGTGGCGACGCCGCCGGCGGACACGCCCAACGTCGCCACCACCTGAGCAGGGCGGTGCGGGTCTTCGATGTGTACATGCCAGCCCTCGGCAGTGGGTGTCGTTCCTGCCGCAGCAATGTCGCCGCCGATGCTCACGAGTGCACCTGCCGTCCCTCCCGCAACGAGGGCTGAGACGATGAGATCGGCCGCACACCCCTTGCCGATGCCACCAGGATCCAACGACAGGCCAGCTGGCACCATCACCCTCGATGTGCTCGAATCGATGCGCACGTCATGCACGGTGTGCGTCAGACACGGCGAGTCGACAGCGATCGTCATGCGGTCGGGATCATCGATGCTCGAGGTGTAGCCAGCACTGAGCAGACGGTGCAGAAAGGTCGGGTCGTAGGCCCCACCGGTCACCGTGCTCGCCACCTGCATCGTGCGAATGAGATCGATCGTGTCGGCGCTCACCGGCACCCAGCTGTCTGGGTTCTGGTTCACGGTCGTGATGTCGCTGGTGTCGACGAATCGGCTCCAGCGGGCCTCGAGTTCACGGAGCCGTGACTCTGCCCACCCCGCCGCACCGGGCACCGGGTCGACGAGCAAGAGTTGCGTCCCGCTCGCCATCACCCGGAATCGATGGTCAACAACCGACATCGTTCAGTTGCTTCCGCTGGTCGTCGCTGCCGGAGCGGGCGCCGGTGCCGGAGCGGGCGACGACGATGATGACGACGACGACGATGAGGACGACGCTCGAGGCTGACTGGGAGCGGCCACGGTGACGGTCTGCACCACCGGGTTGGCCGTGAGCTGCACAGGTGCCGCCGGAAAGGTCTCGGCGGGGGCCGCCACCGCTTCACTTTCCACGACATCAGTGGTCGGTGCCGAAGCGGCGGGGACGCGATGGATCACGATCTGTACCGGGGGAGCCGCAACCGTCACCGGTACTTGCGTCACCGGAGGAACCGGCGCCAACGGCACCGTCGACGTGACGGACTCGTCGGCACCAATGACCGGGTTGTCCAGCCCGAGCACCGTCACGATGCCCAGCATCGTGGTGGCGCCGAGCCCGGCAGCGAGAATGCGGCTGCCCTGGGCAACGTGACGACGCCGGCGCTTCGGCCGGGCCGACGCAGTACTGCCTGCGGATGCAGCAGCTCCGGACCGACGCGCTCGGAGCGCAGCGACCCTGTCGATTTGATCGGTGGACGGGGTTGGGCGGGCGTCAGTCATCGTCCTCACCGCCTTCGTGCTCGTCTTCGTCATGCTCGTCGTGTTCGTCTTCTTCGTCGTGCTCATCCTCATGATCGTCGTCATGGCCGTCATCAGACTGGACGCCGGGATCTGCCTGGCCGCTGGACGGAGCCGTGTTGCTCGGCGCCGCTGCGGGCGCCGACGGTGCTGGCACCCGGACGATGTTCACGATTGGCTGATCGACGCGAGCAACGATGGTCCCGTCTTCGGCAAGGCTGGCGTAGAACACGTACTCAGCATCAGCCGAGGTGAACGTCACTTCGAGTTCGCCGTCGGCCGACTGGCTGCTGGTCCACGTCCATCCCTCGGCGACCACCACACCATCGAGCAGCACGCCGGTGCCGGTCGACTCGACGGTCACCGTGCCGGCATCGTCGACGGCGAACTCCTGCGTCAATGTCTCAGGTGCGGTGGACGGAGGCGTCGTGGTTGTTGGTGTGGTCACGGCGGGCTCTTCGAGATAGACGTCGATCACCTGGGGCTCGACAGTGGTCGGCACGGTCTCGGGCGGAGTCGTCACCGTGACTGCTGCGTTGAGTTCACCGACGTTGCCGTTGTCGGCCGCATTCAAGATGCCGATGTTTGCGCCGACGGCTGCGGTACCGGCGAGGAGAACGCCGGTCACCGCCCCGGCGGTGATGAATGAGGTGCGCTTGTTCATGGGGGCACTGCCTTTCGTTTGAAGCCATCCGGAACGGATCGCTATGTGACGATCAACGTACGGATCCGACCTCCAGCATGACGGAAGCCAAGAGTTAGCAAATGGCAAAGGTTCCGACCTGCGGCCGATGACGGTGACAGGCTGTCGTCATGCGCCTCCTCGTGGTCGAAGATGACCCAACGATTGCCGACCCGCTGTGCACGGGGCTCCGCCGTGAAGGCTTCACCGTCGACCATGTTGCGACCGGCGCCGATGCCATCGCTGCAGCGCCCGCCGACCTGGTCTTGCTGGATCTCGGCCTGCCCGACGTCGATGGACGAGTGGTGTGCCGAGAGCTGCGGGCGGTCTCGAATGTGCCCATCATCGTGGTCACCGCCCGCGGCGAGGAGATCGACCGGGTCGCCCTGCTAGAACTCGGTGCCGACGACTACGTGGTGAAACCGTTCGGCTTCCGTGAGTTGGTGGCCCGCATCGGCGCCGTGCATCGCCGCACAGCATCGGCGGTTCCCGCTGTGGATGCCCAGGCAGCCATCGATGTTGGTGCACTCCGCATCGACACCCGTACCCATCAGGTCACGCTTGCCGGCGAGCTCCTCACGCTGACCCCGAAGGAGTACGACCTCCTCGACTATCTCGCTCGCGACGTCGGCGCAGTGCGGTCACGCGACGAGATCATCCACGACGTCTGGGACGAGAATTGGTGGGGTTCGACCAAGACGCTCGACGTCCACATCGCATCGCTCCGCAAGAAGATCGGTGCGGAACGCATCGTGACGATCCGAAGCGTGGGGTTCGCGCTCGTCGACCCTGAGTCCGACCAGTGACTCGCCGGTTGGTTCTCAGCTACCTGGCGATCACCGTTGTGGTGCTGCTCCTGCTCGAGCTTCCACTCGCGATCGTCTACCAGCAGCGCGAATTCGACCGGCTCACTGCCGACATCGAGCGAGATGCGACGGTCCTGGCGACGATCTACGAGGACATTCTCCAGGAAGACCTCGAGCCCGACCACGTACCGGCGGCCGACTACGCCGCATCGACTGGAGCCCGAGTCATCGTCGTCGATCTCGAGGGGATCTCGATCATCGATTCGTCGCGCGAAACAGACAGAGACTTCTCGACGCGTCCGGAGATCAGCACCGCGCTCGGGGGCGACCGCAGCACGGGCACGCGGCGCTCCGACACACTCGACACCGACCTGCTGTTCGTCGCCGTACCAGTTGCATCGGGCGGCACGGTCCACGGAGCAGTGCGCATCACCTTCGATGCGAGTGAAGTGAACGAACGAGTCTGGCGGTTCTGGATCGGTCTCATCGCGATCGCCGCAGTGGTCCTCCTCACCGTCGCGATCGTTGGTTGGCTCCTTGCCGGCACCGTCACCAGACCGGTTCGCCGGCTGCAGGCAGCAGCAGAACGTTTCTCCAGTGGCGATCTCACCCCGATCACGAGCGACGCGAACGCTCCGGCTGAACTGGCGTCCCTCGAGACCGGCTTGAACGACATGGCCCGACAGCTCGATGAGCTGATCGAGCGACAGCGCGCCTTCGTCGCCGAGGCCTCGCACCAACTGCGCACGCCACTCACCGCGCTGCGACTCCGGCTGGAGAACCTGCAATCGGCGGCGACCACGGCCAATACCGACGATGCGGACAGCGACATCGCCGGCGAACTTGGCGACGCCATCGACGAGACGGCTCGACTCTCCGAACTCGTCAACGACCTGCTGCGTTTGGCCCGCACCGAGAAACGGCAAGAGCCCGTCCGGGTCGACCTCAGTCGCCTCGTCCGCGACCGAGTCAGCACCTGGGCCGCCACAGCTGAGCTCAGCGACATCGAGCTGTCGTCCGATGTCGCCGACTCGGAGCGATTCGGCCTCGCGGTTTCAGGCGGCGTCGAGCAGGTGCTCGACAACTTGATCGACA
>JAJCXU010000275.1 GCA_029263275.1 Ilumatobacter sp. | reverse complement strand
CTGCAGGAAGAACTGGTCCAACTCCAGCACTGGGTGCAACGCCAGGGGTTACGCGTGCTGATCATCTTCGAAGGAAGAGGGTCCGCGGGCAAGGGCGGTGTGATCAAGCGGATCAGCGAACGCACCAGCCCGCGCATCGTGCGGACCGAGGCGCTCCAGAAGCCGACCGAGCGCGAGCGATCCCAGTGGTACTTCCAGCGATACGTGCCGCTGCTGCCTTCTGACGGCGAGATCGTCCTGTTCGACCGAAGTTGGTACAACCGCTCGAACGTCGAGTGGGTGATGGATTTCTGCACCGAAGAGCAGCACCAGGAGTTCCTTCGCACGTGTCCCGAGTTTGAACGGATGCTCGTCCGCTCGGGCGTCATCCTGCTCAAGTACTGGTTCTCGGTCAGCTACGAGGAGCAGGAGCGCCGCTTCACGGCAAGAAACGAAGAGCCCCTCAAGCGCTGGAAGCTCTCCGACATGGACCTCGAAGAGCACCGCCTCTACGTCCGCTATTCGAAGGCCAAGGACACGACATTCCAATACACCGACATCAAGCAAGCGCCGTGGTATGTCGTCCCGTCGGACTGCAAACGACGCGCCCGCCTGAACTGCATCAGCCACTTGCTGGCGTCCATCCCGTACGAGCACACCGTCCCTGACCCCGTGGTGATACCCGAGCGCGAAGACGAGTCGTACATCCGACCGCCACTGATCGATCAGACCTTCGTCGAACAGTTGTATTAGGACACCACGACCGCTGTTCCCCGAGCCATCGGGCCAGCCGCCTAGGGTTGCGTCGCACGGCAACACAGCCACGACGAAGGAGGTGCGCCGTTGGCCACAGCGCCACAACGGTTGAGCGTCCGTCGAGGTCAGCTCGCCGCCGCCCTTCCAATCTTTCGCTGGCTGCCCGCGTACCGGCGCAGTCGGCTGCGCGGCGACGTCCTTGCGGGAGCCATCGTCGCAGCGCTCCTGATCCCCCAGTCGCTCGGGTACGCGCGGATTGCCGGGGTGCCAGTCGAAATTGGTCTGTACGCGGTTCCGCTCGCGTTGCTTGCCTATGCGGTGCTCGGCTCCTCGCCACAACTGATCGTCGGGCCCGCCTCGACGGTCGCGATCGTTTCCGGCTCGCTCGTCGCCGACATCGCCCGCGACAACCCAGAAGATGCCGTGGCGATCACGTCCGCGCTCGCGATCGTCGCGGGCATCGTGCTTGCCGCGACCGGTCTCCTGCGCGTCGCATGGCTCGCCGAGTTCCTTTCCAAGCCGATTGTCACCGGCTTCGTCTTCGGACTCACTCTCACGATCGTCATCGGGGAATTGCCGACGCTGCTTGGCATCCCGAAGCCGCCTGGCGACCTGCTCGGAGTGCTCGCCCGGACGATCGGCGACATCGACGAGACGCATCCGGCGACGGCCATCGTCGGCGGCTTCGCCCTCCTTCTCCTCATCGGCGGGCGACGGCTCGCGTCTCATGTTCCGTGGGGCCTGATGGTCGTTGTTGCTGGCGTCGCTGCTTCCCGGTTCTTTGATCTCGAAGCCGAGGGAGTTGCCGTCGTCGGTGACGTCCCTGGCGGTCTCCCGCCACTGGGGCTTCCTCTGGTCCCGGTCGACGATCTGGGCGCGGTCATCGTCGGGGGTGCGTCGTTGGCGCTCGTCGCTCTGGCTGAAGGGTTGGCGGCAACACGGCTCTTCGCCACGCGCGGCGGCTACCGAGTGGAAACCGAGCGCGAGTTGGTCGGTATGGGCGCGTCGAATATCGCCGCCGGCCTGTCCGGTGGGCTCGCAGTCGCGGGGAGCCTGTCCAAGACCGCTGCGGCCGACCAGGCCGGGAGCAAGAGTCAGGTATCAGGGATGACGGCGGCGGCGATCGTCGTGGTCGTGCTGCTCGCTTTCACCTGGGTCTTTGAGGACCTTCCTCAGTCCGTGCTTTCAGCAATCGTTGTCGCTGCGGTGTGGGGCTTGATGGACGTCGCTGCACTGCGCCGGTATCGCAGGATTCGTCAGGCCGACTTCGTCGCGGGCGCCGTCGGTGCGGCCGCGGTCGTCCTCTTCGGACCGCTGCCGGGTCTCGGCATTGCGATCGTCGTGTCATTGCTGGCGATCATCTATCGCTCCAGCCGGCCCCGGGTCGAGGTGCTGGGCAAGATCAGCGACGAGAAGGCCGCCTGGGGTCGCGTGCGCGGCCACCCTGAGCGGCGGCCCGTCCCTGGCGTGGTGGTGGTCCGACTCGACGCTCCGCTGTTCTGGGCGAATGCGGCGGCCATCGAGGAGCGGTTGGTGGCAGAAGTCGGGAAGTGGGAGGACACGCGGGCTCTCGTCCTCGATCTCGAAGCCACGACCCAGCTCGATACCACGGCCGCAGACACTGTCGAGCATCTCCACGTCGCACTCACCAATCTCGACGTGCAGCTCTACCTCGCTCGCGTGCTGCATCGTGTCGAAGCCGTGCTCGACCGATCAGGCTTCCTCGACCAACTGGGTTCGGAGCACGTCTGGCACAGCATTTCGCAATGTGTGCGCGCGGCAAAGCGAGACGTGGCTGCGGCTGAGGAGTCCGCCGCCGAAACGGTGCACACCAAAGCCATCGAGGTTGCGCCAGCGCCGACCCCCGCCGCACACAACGGGGACGAAGACGATGACGAGTTGGGTGACGACGTCGACGTGATCGCCGACGATACCGATGTTCCCTCTTCGCGGTACCTCGGTGGCAGTGGAGACCGGCGCGACAATGCGCTCGGTCTCTACCTGCTCGCCATCAGGGATGGGCACCCGCGTGAGGCTGCCTCCGCATACACCGGCGCCCAATTGGTCCAACACCGAACCGGCGTCCGCGACGGTGCCGCCGGCTTCGTCGAGTTCTTCGAGCCCTTCATCGATCGGAACCCGGTTCGATACATCCGAATCGTTCGCTCGATCGAGGATGGACAACACGTCTTTCTCCACGCGTTTCAGAGCCTGAACCACGGCGAGTCGGAGTGGGTGACGACGGACTTCTTCGACACCGATGCAGATGACCGCGTGATCGAGCAGTGGGGCGTCGTCGCTCCGCACCCGGGACAGACCCAATCAGGGCACACCGCAATCGGCGGCCCGACCGAGATCAGCGATCTGGAACGCACGGACGAGAACAAGGCACACGTGCGGAAGTTGATCAAGAAGGCGCTGATGCCCGGCGGGAAACCAGCACGGGTTGACCGCTACTTCTCTGACACCTACGTCCGGCACAACGACGAACTCGCAGACGGGTTGGGGTCGTTCCACGACCTTGCTGCGGCCCCTGGCGCTCTCGTGTACGACGAGATCGTGCTCCTCGTCGGCGAAGGCGATTTCGTCGCGACGTTGTGCAAGGTCCGTCAGGGCGGCCAGGCCCATGCGCAGACCGACATCTTCCGGCTCGAACACGGCCTGATCGTGGAGCACTGGGCAAACAGCGAGGTCGTGCTCCCCGAGGAGCAGCGGGTCAACAGCGGCCAGTTCTGAACGGGCGGCTGAGGCCCCCTCGCCAAAGTTTGAATCTTTAGTTGTGTCTTGAACTAAACGGGCTACCCTGTTAGTTCAATGTTTAACCAACACGACCGCATCGGCGGTCATCACGACTGGAAGTACAGAAAATGAATGTCACCCTGTGGATCATCGCCGGAGTCCTCGCCTTTGCCTTT
Source organism: Ilumatobacter sp. (assembly GCA_029263275.1). Lineage (GTDB taxonomy): Bacteria > Actinomycetota > Acidimicrobiia > Acidimicrobiales > Ilumatobacteraceae > Ilumatobacter_A. The sequence continues at coordinate 117 of JAJCXU010000275.1, read as the reverse complement.
GCCGGTGCTGGCGCCATGAAGCTCATGACGGCGAAGGACGAACTCCTCCCCAAGATGCCGTGGGTCGCCGACGTGTCCGAGGCCCAGGTTCGCGGCATCGGAGCCATCGAGCTCCTC
>JAJCXU010000274.1 GCA_029263275.1 Ilumatobacter sp. | reverse complement strand
GGCGCTGCGCCACTGTTGTCGACCACCACGATCGGGCCGGCTCCAGAACGCTCGACCGACGTGAGGCACCTGGTCAAACGATCGGATGGTCCGATGTTCGTGACGACGACCACCGGTGTGGTCCGGTTGGTCACGGTGCCGATCCGGCGCCGGCTCGTGTTGCGAGTCGACGCAGCACGTTCGGGCGAGTCTGCACCGGTGGCGCGCCCGAACGCATCGGGCGCTCGAGCCAAACGTGCCGGTCGGGCTGCAGATTCTTGTTGTAGTACGGATCGTTGTTGATCTCGTAGTGCCAGCGATCGTTGACGAATGCGTATTCCTCGGGGAGGATCTCGCTGTGCCTGGTCCTGCTCTCGAAGTGGAACCACGAGGCATGTGGTGTCCACACGATGCGGTGGCCGTCAGCGCACACCTTGAGCGAGAAGTCGACGTCGTTGTAATTGAGCGGCAGTTCGGTCGCGAACCCCCCGACCGCTTCGAACACGGACCGGCGGACAAGCGCGGCGGCAGCCGTGACGCCGCTGCACTCGCGCTCGACCGCAAGTGGGCGAAGCGGCCACGGTCCGGCTGAGTCGCCAGGCCAGCCCAGGCAAGCGTGCATGAGATCGTGGTGGTAGACGTGCCCACCGTGCTGCAGAGTGCCATCGGAGAACAGCAACTTCGCCCCGACCATGCCGACATCGGCCACGTCGAGGTGCGCGACCATCACATCGATACTGGTGGGCTCGATGAGTTCGGTGTCGTCGTTGAGCACGAGGAACAGGTCACCGGTCGCTGCGCTCGCTCCCGCGTTGATCTTCGCTGAGAAATTGAACGGTTGACGGAACTCGACGAGCCGAAGCCGTTCGCCTGCGAGACGCCGAAGCTCTCGAACCACGGCAGCGGGGGTCTCATTATCGACGACCACGACGAACTCAAGCTCTTGGTACGTGGAGTGATCGAGGATGGACTGGACGGCCTCGACGACGAATGCTCGGGTTTCGCCCCAGATGCGACCAGAGGATCCACGAGTCGGGATGATCACGCTGACCAGCGGGCTCGACGACCGAGTGCGACGGACGCGGTAGCAGCCCTCGTGTTCGGTCGCCTCGACCGTCGCGTTGATTCCCACACGCTCGCAGTGATCGGCGACGGCGCGTCGTCCAGCGTCGAACGCCCACGGCTTGTTGTCCGAACTGCTTGACACGCTCGTCGGCGCTTGGCGCCAGTGATAGAGAATCTCGTCGACGTGTGCGACCTCGTCGGCCACCTCGGACAGACGCAGCACGAGATCGTGGTCCTGGGCGCCGTCGAAGCCTTCACGAAAGCCACCAACCTCTTCGACCAGCGAACGTCGAGCGGCGAGGAAGTGCGTGATGTAGTTCTGGTTGCGCAGCCGCTCCGGAGAGAAGTCAGGTTTGTAGCACGGGTCGACGTACCGTCCGTCGGCCCGGATGAAGTCATGGTCGCTGTAGGCAACGTCCGCGCCCTCCCCCAGCACGCCGAGCATCGCTGCGAGCGCGTGCGGTTCGAGTACGTCGTCGTGATCGAACAGCGCCACGAATTCAGTGGTTGCCGCAGCGAGCGCATCACTGCTGGCCGCGACGATTCCACCCTGTGTTGCGCGGTGGATCACTGTGACACGGTCATCGGCCAGAGCCTGCGCATCGAGGAGACGGGCGATCTCCGGGTTGGTCGACCCATCGTTGACAACGATGTGTTGCCAATCGGCGAGAGTCTGCTGGCGGACCGACTGCAGGCAGGCAACGAGGTGAGCGGGCTCGGGGTCAAAGACCGTCGTCAGCACCGAGATGGGCGCCGGTGACGTGGTGTGCTGCGCCATCGTCGGGCTCAGAAGAATCGAGTGCGGATCGAACGGGAGACGCGTCCCAGCACCGACTGTGCTCGATTCGACACCATCCGCTGGAAGTGATCTTGGTCTTGGCGAGCGCGAGCGAGTTCGACGTGAAGCTGAGCGACCTGGCCGCGCAGCGCCCCCGCACTTGCCTCCGAGCCTTTCGCGACGTCGCGTGCCGCGAGCAGGTCCTGGCGCAGATCGACGTACGACTGCTCACACGGCCCGACCAGTTCGCGGAGGCGTTCGAGCTCGAGCCGAACGTCGGCGTCGTCCAGTTCAGACATCGCACCGAGTGTAGTGGCCCAACCCGCGCTGCTCGGGGGCACGAGCAGGTCAGAGTGAGGCGTCAGACGGCCAAGGCAGACTCGGATGCAGCTCGCGGAGATGCTCGATCATCACGTCGCCGAACAGATTCGACGTGGCCAACATTGAACTCGACTGCGTCCGATACCGCCCGAGGATCTGGGTGACGTGCGTGCCGTGTTGGCCAGCGGCGGCGAGGCGCAGCCACATCTCCCAGTCTTCCCAGCCGAAGACCAAGGCATCGTCCACTCGGTAGCCGCCATGCGTCTCGAAGGTCGACGCACGGAACATCGCTTGCGCGTCGATGTGGTTGGCCGCAGCCAGCCAGGGAACATGCCATCCGGTCGCGCTGCGCAGGCCGGAGACCTGGCTACACTCCTCGAGGATCGACCAGCTGAACGCCGCGTCCGGATCAGCCTCCAGTGCAGCAGCGAGGCGATGTAGCGCGTGCGGGTAGACATGGTTGTCGGCGTCCATCACCATGATCTTGGGCGCTCGACTATGTTCGATCGCACGGTTTCTGCTCGCCGGAAGGCCCCGGTTGGCGTTGACGCCGAGCAGCAACATCGGAAGGTCGGGATGGTCGTCGATGAAGCC
>JAJCXU010000273.1 GCA_029263275.1 Ilumatobacter sp. | reverse complement strand
GCGCACTCGTGTCTTAGCGGTCTGTGTGTGCCTGGAACAGACGGACCGCGCCTACGCTCCGGAACGTGCCCGAACCGCATCCGCTCGTCGTGGCGCTGCAGCCGCTGATCGATGCGGCGGGCGCCGCCACCGTCGAAGCATCCGATGTCACCGGCTCCGACGTTGAACTGGTGTGGCAGGGCGTCACCGTTGCCGGCGTTCGTCTTCCGGCGATTCATGGGTCGCTCGATCGCATCATCGCCTTGGTCGAGGCCGAACTCGGTGCCCCGCTGCCAGCGTTGTCGCGGCCGGCCAAGCAGCAGGCGATCCTTCGGCTGGACGAGCTCGGTGCGTTCGTGCTGCGCCGGGCCGTCGAAGACATCGCCGAGGCCATGGGGATGAGCCGAATCACGGTGTACAGCTATCTCAACGCACTGCATCGCTGAGCGGTCTCGCTCGGCGCTCGGTCGGATTAGCCGACGGGTTGCGTGCCGGTGGGCGCAGTCCATTGCGCTCGCTGCTTTACGGTTTGTAAAGTGCGGAGATGACGCACGAGGCTCCACCGCTCACTCCGATGTCGTTGAGCACACTGCTCGGGCGAATCGGTCATGAGTGGCAGACCCGCAAGCGGATCTTCGACCTGCCAACAGCACGGTTCTGGAAGCCGGACGACAACATCGATCTCTCGTTCGAGTTCCTCGGACGGCCAGCAGCATCGCCGGTCGGCCCCGCCGCCGGGCCGCACAGTCAGATGGCGCAGAACATCGTGTTGGCGTGGCTGGGTGGTTCGCGTCTGTTCGAACTGAAGACCGTCCAGGTGCTCGACGAACTCGAGATCGCACGCCCGTGCATCGACATGCAGACCATCGGGTACAACATCGAGTGGAGCCAGGAATTGCTGGTTGCACAAAGTGTCGAGGAATACACCAAGGCGTGGATGATCATCGAGATACTCCGGCAATGGGAACCGCTGCGCGAGTACGTCGGCCGCAACTCAGATGGCGACCCCGGGCCACACGTCTTTGACATGTCGGTCGGCTACGACCTGGCGGGCATCCAGACGCCGAAAGTTGCGGGGTTCATCGATGCAATGCGTGACGCGAGCGCGGAGATCGAACGACTGCGCCCGGAAATCGCCGCCGAACCGAGCGGCGTGTTCGCCGGGTTTGCCGACATCGAATTCTCGCCGGTCATCTCCGACACCGTCACGCTGTCCACGTTCCACGGGTGTCCACCCGACGAGATCGAGCAGATCACCAAGCACCTGATCGACGCACACGACCTCGACATGATCGTGAAGCTCAACCCGACCTTGCTTGGCCCAGCCGGCGTCGCCGCGATCATTCACGGCCACCTCGGCTACAACGACGTGCGGCTCGTGCCGAAGGCCTTCGAAGAGGACCTTCACCTCGAACGAGCGATTTCACTCATCGAGGAGCTCAACAGCTACGCGAAGGAACGCGGCCATCGCTTCGGCATCAAGCTGACCAACACCCTCGTCGTCGACAACCACAAGCAGTGGATGCCCGACCAGACGATGTACCTATCGGGCCCGCCGCTCCATGTCTTGGCCACGGCGGTGCTCGACCTGCTCGCCGACGCCCTCCCCGGCCGGTTGCAGATCCCGGGCCACGAAGGCGGAGGGCCCGGAGAATCTGACGGTGACGGCGACATCATGGTCAGCTTCTCCGCGGGCATCGACAAAGAGAATTTGGCCGAGGCGATCGCGATGGGGGTGCGTCCGGCAAGCGTGTGCTCCGACCTCCTCAAGCCCGGCGGCTACGGCCGACTCGCACCGATGCTCAAGGCGCTCACCGCAGCCGTCGCCGATGCCGGTGCGACTGACCTCGACGGGTTCCGAGCGGTCCGCCTCGCGGCGGCTCAGGCGGCGGGACACCGTGACACCGTCGCCGAACATCTTGCCTTCGTCGTCGGCGAGGGCAAGTCGAAGTACGAACTCGCAGGAAACGAGAAACTGCCGCGCGCCGTCGAGCACGACCTCGAGATGTGGGGCTGTGTGGCGTGCAACTTCTGCGTCACGGTCTGCCCGAACGACGCCTTCTTCAAACTGCCGACACCCAAGCCCGACGCGGACCCCGATGGCTTGTTCGCTGACGTTGAAGGCCGTCAGCAATACCTCGTGTTCAGCGAACTGTGCAACGAGTGCGGCAACTGTCTGACGTTCTGCCCGGAGAACGGCGACCCCGCGCAGATCAAGCCGAAGCTCTACCTCGACGCCGATCGGTTCGAGGCCGCAGAGGGTGCGCGGTTCCTGCTGCATGGCAACGGAGCGATCGGTGCCACCGCTGCCGGTGGTGCAGAGGCCGCGGTGCCCACCTTGGTCGCCTTGCTCAACGCCGCCGAAGGACTCCCGCTCCGCCTCGACTGAGCCACCCGGTTGCTAGTCCTCCATTGACAAATTGTTAACCTGCCCGCAACGCAGCCAGCGTTGACTGGGGGACGCTTGAAGACGATGTCACAACAGAGCGCGACGCCGCCGCGTCGCCCGGCCAACGCACTCGTGCGGCCACTGATCGGACTCGCCGTTCCTGTCGGCGCGGTCATCGTCGCATTGACGATCGGCGCCATCATGCTGTTGTCGCTCGGCGCGAACCCGATCTCTGGATATGCCGCCCTGCTCGACGGAGCATTCGGTGGATGGAACGAACTCGCCGACACGTCGATCAAGGCCATGCCGCTGCTTCTGGTTGGCGTCGGCATCTGCATCGCGTTCCGCGCCGGCGTCATCAACATCGGTGGTGAGGGGCAGATCATCGCCGGCGCCGTCGCATCGACGACCGTTGCACTGCTTGTGCCCGACCTGCCCCGTCTGATTCTGGTTCCACTCGTGTTGATCGGCGGCGCCGTCGGTGGCGGGATCTGGGGCGCCATACCGGGGGCGCTCAAGGCCTACGCCGGGGTCAATGAGATCCTCAGCACGATCATGATGAACATCGTGGCGGCGCAGTTTCTCAGCTTTTTGTTGCAGGACTGGCTGACCGACAAGGCCGCAGGGGCGATCAAGATTCAACAGACCGAGCGGCTCTCGGCCAGCGCTGACATGCCGCTCCTGCCCGGCGGGACGCGCCTCCACCTCGGCGTACTGGTCGCCATCGGCGTCGCCGTGGTCGGCTACATCCTGCTGTTCCGGAGCGCACTCGGCGTCCGGCTCCGAGCGGTTGGGCACAACCCGGACGCGTCGCGGTACGCCGGTATGCCCGTCAAGAAGAGCATCGTGCAGGCGCTGGCATTCTCCGGTGCGTGTGCCGGGATCGCGGGCGCCGTGCTCGTGTTCGGCTCGGAATCACACCGGCTCATCGCCGACGGTGGCTCGGCGGGCTTCACCCAGAGCGCGGGATTCAACGGCATCGTCGCCGCACTGTTCGGTGCCTTGCACCCGTTGTCGGTGATTCCGGCATCGTTCTTCTTCGGCGGCATGCTCACCGGTGGCATCGCCTTGCAGCAGGAGTTGCAGGTGCCAGCGGCGTTGATCGTGGCGCTCAACGGCATCGTCGTGTTGTTCGTGGTCGGCAGCTTCAAATTGCGTGGACGGCTGCAGGCCTGGGCGGAATCGCCCGGTGACGGATTCACCGCAGCGGTGAGCGACCCGCTCGATGATGCTGACCAGACACTGCAGGAGGCCAGTGATGGGTGACTTCTTCACCGTCTCGGTGCTGGTGGCCACGCTCGCGTCAGGCATCCGCCTCGCCACGCCGTTCCTGCTCGCCGGTCTCGGCGAGACGATTGGCCAGCGCAGTGGGGTCCTCAACCTCGGCGTCGAAGGCATCATGCTGATGGGCGCCTTCACGGCGTACTACATCGCCCTGGAGACCGAGAGCGCAACGCTGGGCATACTCGGAGCGCTCGCCGTCGGAGCAGTGATGGGATTGATCTATGCGTTCATCACGCTGGTGACGCACGCTGCGCAGGGCATCTCAGGCATCGGCATTTTCCTGTTCGGTCTCGGCTTCACCGATCTCTTGTTCCAGAAGCAGGTCGGCACGCCGAAGCCGATCTCGGGTCTCTCCAAGAAGACGGTGCCGGTACTCGGTGACATTCCGAAGATCGGTGAAATCTTCTTCCAACACAACGTGCTCGTCTTCGTCGCATTCGCCCTGGTTCCAGTCGTGTGGTTCGTGATCAACAAGACCACGTTCGGGCTGAATATCCGAGCGGTGGGCGAGACGCCCGAGGCGGCTGACACCCTTGGCGTGAGCGTCAATCTCACTCGTCTCGCCACGATCGTCATCGGGAGTACGTTCGCCGGACTCGCCGGTGCGTCATTGGCGCTCGAAGTCGGAATCTTCCAACAGAACCTCACGTCGGGTCAGGGCTTCATCGCCATTGCGCTCGTCTACTTCGGTGCGTGGCGCTCGTACGGCGTGATGCTCGGTGCGCTGCTGTTCGGAATCGTCCAGGCAACGGTGCTGCAGTGGAAGACACTCGGCATCGTCGAGGGTGCGGCGTCGAGCCTCACCGCGATGGCGCCTGCCCTCCTGACCATCGTCGTCCTCGTCATCGTCAGCCGCCGTGTCGCGGCGCCCGCTGCGTTGACCCGACCATTCGATCGCAGTGCGTGACCTCCGACCGCGATGTCGCACGTGCGCCCAACTCTTGCCAGCGAAATACACCGTGAACAAACACCAGCAACATGACAACAACACAAGGGGAGAAACCATGAAAGCCACCACCAGAGTGACCGCCTCGGCAGTCATCGCACTCTCGCTCGTCGCCGCCAGCTGCGGCAGCGACAGCGACAGCGCAGAAGAAGTTGTCGAGGATGTCGCCGACAGCGTCGAGGGTGCCGTTGACGACGCCGTCGAAACAGCGGAATCCGTCGTCGAGGAGGTCACCGACGATGCCGAGCCGATGAAGATCGGTCTGGTCGCACCGAGCGCCAGCAACGACCTCGCCTGGACCCAGGCGATGTTCGACTCGCTGAACCGCGTGGCCGAAGGCCGCGACATCGAGATCGCCGTCACCGACGGCACGTTCGTCGTCGAGGATGCAGCCGCAGCGATTCGCGGTTACGCCGAGGACGACTTCGACCTCGTCATCGCGCACGGCACCCAATACGGCGGCCCACTGCAGGAGATCGCCGCAGACTTCCCCGAGGTGTCCTTCGCGATCGGCACGTCGAGTGACTTCTTCGGTCTCGACAACATCTTCGCCTACTCCGTCGATGCCGGCCAGGGCGGCTACGTCAACGGTGTGATGGCCGCACAGCTGACCACCTCGAACAACATTGGCGTGGTCGGACCGGTCCCGGCTGGTGACGCCAAGCTCTACATCGACGGCTTCGTCGCCGGTGTTGCTGCGCAGAACCCTGAGGTCGAGGTCAACGTCAACTACATCGACTCGTTCAGCGATGTGCTGCTCGCCTCTGAAGCAGCGAAGGCACTCGTCGGAGCAGGCGCCGACGTGCTGACGGGCTCGGCACAGATGGTCGTCGGCGCCACCGGCGTCGCCGTCGAAGAAGGCATCCCGTGGTTCGGCTCCCAGTCGAACCAGACCGGTCTCGGCGAGGACGTCGTCGTCGACTCGGTCGTGTACCACTGGGAGACCCTCTTGAACACGGTGCTCGACAAGATCGCCGCGGGCACGCTCGGCGGCGAGGCACTGTCGATCTCGGTGGCTGACGGTGGACTCGAACTCGAGTTCAACGACGGCTTCCCGCTCGACGCGGACATCAAGGCAAGCGCCGAGGCGACCATCGCCGGAATCGGTGACGGCAGCATCGTGGTGCCGGCAGGAGAGTGACCGACCGGCCATCCAAGTTTGGGTGGGGCCCCAACGGTGGTTGGCGGTTGTGGCGGGGGGGCATGTGATGACGACACCCAGGT
>JAJCXU010000272.1 GCA_029263275.1 Ilumatobacter sp. | reverse complement strand
CCGAGAATCATCAGGTCGGTGATCTGTTCCAGGTCGTAGCCGGAGCGGGCGAGTGCCAGAACGAAAATCCCGAGGATTCGGTCCGCGTCCTCCTTCTCGTCAAAATCGTTGTCCTCCCGCACCGACCTTCGGAGTGAGGTGACGAGGGTGTCTCCATCGCGAGATGGTGCCGGACTCGCGAGTCCTTTCCGGCTGGAGAACCCCTCGGCCACCGTAGGAAGGTCAACCAGCCCGGCAGGTTCGAGTTCGGGAACGACATCACCAGCGATCAGTCCGGATGCGTCGAGAGCCGCCGCCGTCGCCGCAGCTTCGATCTGGGAGTAGCTATAGCCCCGTTCAAGTGCGTAGATGATCACCAGGTTGGACTCGTCGCTGAATTGATCTCGAAGCGCGTCGTTGACCGCCAAGACGTCACCGCCGAACGAATCGACCGTCAGCGGACCAATTTCGGGCGTCTCCGGTTCGACTGACGCATCAGCGACACCGGTCTCGACAGATACCACATCGGTCGACGATCCACCAGATTCCTCCGCCGGCTGGCCTCCTCCGCAACTCGCCACAGAAAGTAACGCAGCGAGCGAAGTGGCACACATTCTGACCAGTCCCGAATGATGCATCCGCCGATGATGCCACATGGCCCCCAGCAGAGGTTTCAGACGATCGAAGGTGCCCCGGGTCCCAGCGCGTTCACCACATGCGTAGCGACCACAAGTCACCGTCACACTCACACCCCGGATCTCCTGCAATGCTCGATAATCGCGGCGCCATGACAGCCCAGCACCCGTCCGGGGTCCGGCATTTCCGCGAGCGGAAAGTGTCCCATAGTGCGCCGGCAAGAGCCCTGAATCGCGTCCCCGATGTGCCGGTCGGGGACAGACCGATCGTCGCCTGACGCTGTACGAGAAGCAGCGCCAATGCCGCATTGGTTCGATCCGAAATCGCTTTGTCGGGCGAACGCGCCGGGGTCGTACCCCATCGATCATGGCGGCTCCCAGTTTGCGCCGTGACACAGCCGTGACACACTTCGTTGTGGAACGGTGTCAGCTGACGGGAAGTGGTGAGTAGTCAAAATGGGCAACACGATGGGGGGATTCGGGTACCCCCTGGTCAGCGAAGTGCCCATGTCTGTTCCAACCGAACTGGCCCAGCGACCCGGGTTTTGTCAATTCTGTCTCAACTTGACGTTCTGACCTGCCGAAACATGGCTATCAACACACGCGCATCTCTTCGCTTGACGAGGCCCACGATGGCACTCGTCGCTGCCGCCGCGGCACTTGCCGCGGCGTACGTCGTGCTGCCTGCGTCGATCGGGGCTGAAGGACTTCGAGCGATCGGACCGATTCTTGCTGTGGGCGGCGTCCTCCTCGGCGTTGCGAAGTTCCAGCCGAAGCGAAGCCTCGGTTGGATGCTGCTGGCCACCGGATTTGCGTTGCAGACAGCGGCCGCGCTGGTGTTCGCGAATCGTCACTTCGCCGGCGAAGACACGTTCCCATCGATTGCCGACTTGCTCCGTCTGCTCGCCGTCCTGTTGTACACGGGGGCGCTGCTCGTGATGGCTGCGGACTCGCGGTCTGACGACGACGCGTTCGGACCGATCGAGACCGCCATCGTCGCGATTGCGGCCGGTATCGGCGTCTGGTTGCTCGTGATCGAACCGTATGTGAGCGAACGCGAGTTGCCGTTCGGCGACAAGGTGTGGGCGACGGCCATCCCGCTCGCGGGGGCGTTCGCCGCTGCGGTGTCGCTCCGCATGGCAACGCAGAACAGATTCCGTGTCGCGTCGCCGTTCCTCGTCGCGCTCGGGCTGACGATCGTGCTGATCGCAGACACCGTGCGCAGCATCTTCGAGCTGCGCGGCACCTTCGGGCCAGGCGGCGCAGTCGCTTCGCTCACGATCGTTGGGCCGATGGTGATGGCCGCTGGTGCACTCGAGCCGACCATGGCCCATCGCAACCGCCCGAACACGCTGGAATCGCCAGGCCTGGGTCGCGTCGTCGGCCTCAGTGTTGCGGCGTTGACCCCACTCACCGTGCTCTGTGCCTTGATGGTCGCGGACCTCGGATCGCGGACCACTCGAATCGTTGCCGCGGCCAGTGCACTCGTCGTGGTCGTTCTGGCGCTCGCCCGTATGTGGGGCCTCGTGGCCACCGTGCGCTCGTTGACGGAACGGCGTGGACAGGACCGGCTGGCGGCCATGGTCGAACACTCCAGCGACGTCGTCATCCTCGTCGACGACATCGGCGACATTCGGTATGCGAGTCCTGGGCTGTCGAGCACACTCGGTCACCGCGGGAGCGATTGGATTGGCCGCCCGGTCATCGACCTCGTCGTCAGCGACGACCGCGATGCAGCCGAGCAGCAGCTGGGCGAGCTGATCGAGCTGGGTCCTGGCGGCACCGTGAAGTTCGAAGCCAGCCTGGTCCGTGTGGACGGTCAACGCCGCCGCATGGAAGCAACCATCGCCAACCTGATCGGCGGTGAGGCGGTGGATGGCATCGTGGCCACATTCCGCGATGTCACCGAACAGCGCGACCTCGAGAACCAGTTGAGCCACCGGGCGTTCCACGATGAGCTGACCGGTTTGGCCAACCGGGCATTGTTCCTCGACCGGATGGATCATGCGCTGCGTATTGCTCGTGCCGACACCGACCCGGTCGTTGTCCTCTTCGTCGACCTCGACGACTTCAAGTCGGTCAACGATGCGCTCGGCCACGCCGTCGGCGACCAGTTGCTCCGCCACATCGCGGATCGAATCCGTGCGGT
>JAJCXU010000271.1 GCA_029263275.1 Ilumatobacter sp. | reverse complement strand
AGTGACGGAGATGACGGAGTCTTCGGGGCAGCTCAGCCACGGCCGCCGGCAAGGTCGGTGAAGTCGGCGATGTAGACGCCGAGTGCCGCGGCAACTGAGGCGCCGGCGATGAGCCAGAAGCGAATGATCACTCTGGTCTCGGGCCATCCACTGACCTCGAAGTGATGGTGAACGGGCGACAACCGCAGCAGTCGGCGCGTTCGACCAGACGCCCGGAACACTCCCATCTGCAAGCCAACCGACCCGATCTCGAACACGTTGAGGCCGCAGATGAGCGGGAGCAGGAGTTGCGTGTTGGTCGTGAGGGCCAGGAGGGCGAGGGCCGCGCCGATGCCGAGTGCACCCACGTCGCCCATGAAGATCTGCGCGGGCGCGGCATTCCACCACAGGAATCCTGCACAGGCTCCCGCGAACGCAGCGGAAAGTACGGCCAGGTCATACGGATTCACGATGGCCTCGTACAGCTCCGGATTGCGAAACCCCGTGAAGGCGATGACCGCGAAGGCGACGAACCCGAACAAGGCCGATCCGGCCGCGAGGCCGTCCAGCCCATCGGTCACGTTGACGGCGTTGGTCGTGCAGAAGATGATCGCGCCGGCCCAGATGGTCCATCCGATGGGGCCGAGTTCCCATCCGGGGACATCTGCTCGGGTCAGCGACACACGAGTGTCGATGTCGGTGAATGCGACCAGGCTCGCCGCCACCAGCATCGACATCGCGAGGGTGATGTAGCCCTTGTGCTTCCAGAAGAGCCCCCGGTTGCGTCGGGCACGTACTTTGATGATGTCGTCGACGAGCCCGACGGATGCGAGGGCTGCGATACCCGCGAGCGCGATCAACGTTTGGTTGGAGAACACGACACCAGCTCGGGCGTGGCTCACGAGGTAGCCCGCGAGGACGGCGGCGAGGATCGCGACGCCGCCCATCGTCGGGGTGCCGGTCTTGTGTTGATGGTCGGGGACGACCAGGTTGTCTGCGTTGCGTTGGAGGATCGGTTGGCTGCGGCCGCGGGAGCGGAGCAGGGTGATCAGCCACCGACTTCCGACGAGGGAGACCACTGCGGCGACGACGCCGCTCAGGAAAAGAGGGATCATCGGCGGTCAGGCACGATCCGGAGGCCGCCCACTTGGGCAGGCGCGCTGCGGCGTGACATCTCGGCGAGATACGGCAGCCACCTCTCGGACGCTCCTCGGCATGTCGGCCAAATGACAGAGGACAACGTCCCGACCAGCAGGGAGTCACCGTGACTTGCGACCCCGTGACAAGCGAATCGCATCCATGTAACTATGGATCGCGTACTCGCCTGAGGAGGCCCATATGAAGCTCGCATCGACCCCGTCCTCGGATGTTGTCGACGCGAGCAAACGCATCGGGATCGAGCGATGCTTCACCTCGCCAGACGTGTGCCCACACGACGAGGTCGAGTGGGAGCGGCGAGATGCTCGCATCGGCAACGCTGCCGATGGCTCGGTCGTCTTCGAACAGCTCGGCGTGGAGTTCCCCACGTCCTGGTCGGCGACAGCCTCGAACATCGTCGCCCAGAAGTACTTCCGCGGCCAACTCGGGACTGCGGCACGTGAGGACTCACTCCGTCAGGTGGTCGATCGCATCGTCGACAGGATCACCGAGTGGGGCCGGCTTGACGGCCACTTCGCCGACGACGAGGAGACCGAGTCCTTCAGCGCGGAACTGAAGCACATCATCGTGACCCAGCGGGCGGCGTTCAACAGTCCGGTGTGGTTCAACATCGGCGTGGACGGCGTGCCTCAGCAGGCCAGCGCGTGCTTCATCCTCTCGGTCGACGACAGCATGACGTCGATCCTCGACTGGTATCGGCGCGAGGGGATCATCTTCAAGGGCGGCTCGGGTGCTGGTGCGAACTTGTCGAGGATCCGCTCGTCGGTCGAGCCGCTCGCTGGCGGAGGCACCGCATCGGGCCCACTCAGCTTCATGCGCGGCGCCGATGCATCGGCTGGTGCAATCAAATCGGGAGGCACGACTCGGCGGGCGGCGAAGATGGCGATCCTCGACGTCGGCCACCCCGACATCGAAGAGTTCATCACTGCGAAGTCGCGCGAGGAGCACAAGATCCGGGTGCTGCGCGACGCCGGGTTCGAGATGGGCCTGGGCGGAGCTGACATCAGTTCGGTCCAGTTCCAGAACGCCAACAACTCGGTGCGCGTCACCGACGACTTCATGCAGGCCGTCGTTGACGACCTCGACTGGGATCTCAACGCGGTGGCCACAGGCGAGACGATCCGCACCGTGTCAGCCCGAGCGCTGTTCGACGAGCTCAACCGGGCGGCTTGGGAGTGCGCCGACCCGGGCCTGCAGTTCGACACCACGATCAACCGCTGGCACACCACCCCCCTGGCCGGTCGAATCAACGCGAGTAACCCGTGCAGTGAGTATTTTCATCTCGACGACTCCGCCTGCAACCTCGCTTCGATCAACCTGCTGCGGTTCCTCGACGACAGCGGCACATTCGACACCGAGACGTTCGCGCACACCGCTCGGATCGTGTTCACCGCCCAGGAGATCCTTGTCGGGCGTGCCGACTATCCCACACCCGAGATCGCACAGACCACGAGGGCGTTTCGTCAGATCGGTCTCGGTTACGCCAACCTCGGCGCGGTCTTGATGGCGCTCGGTCTTCCGTTCGAGTCCGACGCTGGCCGAGCATGGGCCGCAGCGGTCACCTCCCTGATGACCGGAACCGCGTACTCGACGAGCGCCCGCATCGCCGCGCGCCTCGGCCCATTCGACGGGTTCGCCGACAACCGGGAGCCGATGTTGAACGTGCTCGGAATGCACCGCGACGCCAGCCGAACCATCGAGACCGCCGGAGCGGTGCCGACCGCACTCATCGAGGCAGGACAACACAGCTGGGACGCCGCCCTCTCGCTCGCCGCTGAGTTCGGAGTCCGCAACAGTCAGGCGACCGTGCTCGCGCCGACGGGCACGATCGGTCTGGCAATGGACTGCGACACGACGGGGATCGAGCCGGAATTCGGGCTGGTCAAGACCAAGCAACTCTTCGGTGGAGGATCGATCGCAACGGTCAACCAGACGATTCCGAGGGCGCTCCACACCCTCGGATACACGCCAGAGCACACCGCCGAGGTCGAGGCGCACATCACCCAACACCATTCAGTGCTCGCCGCTCCACACTTGGCCGCCGACCACCACGCCGTGTTCGCCTGCGCGATGGGTGACAACCCCATCGCCTACGAAGGCCATCTCCGAATGATGGCCGCTGTGCAACCACTGTTGAGTGGCGGCATCAGCAAGACCGTGAACCTCCCCGCAACGGCAACGGTCGGCGACGTCGGTGCCCTCCACCGGTTGGCCTGGGAGCTCGGGCTGAAGTCGGTGGCGATCTACCGTGACAGCTGCAAGGTCGGCCAGCCCCTGTCGACGAGCACACCTGGTCACCAGTCGGCCGGTCACGAGGGGGCCATCGCCCGACCGGCGCGATCCAAGCTGCCTCGAAGCCGGCCGAGCCGTACATTCGAGTTCTCCGTCGCCGACTGCAAGGGGTACGCGACGATCGGCGAATACGAGAACGGCCAACCGGGCGAAATCTTCCTGACCGTCTCGAAGCAGGGGTCGACGATGGCCGGCGTGATGGACGCATTCGCGAAGTCGGTCAGCTACGGGCTGCAATACGGCGTACCGCTGCGGGCATTCGTCGAGGCCTTCACCAACATGCGGTTCGAACCAGCCGGCATGACCGGTGATCCCGACATCCGCTTCGCCGGCTCGATCATGGACTATCTGTTTCGCCGCCTGGCGATCGACTATCTGACGTACGAGGAGCGGTCCGAACTCGGAATCTTCTCCGTCAGCGAGCGACTCCAGCCGACGCTGCCCGGTCTCGACGACGTGGTTACCGACGCGGTCGAGCCACCCAGCGATC
>JAJCXU010000270.1 GCA_029263275.1 Ilumatobacter sp. | reverse complement strand
TTCGATCAGCGTGCCGCCGCTCAGCACCCAACGGCCGTCAAGGAAGGAGAGTTCGGTACGTGCATTGGTTGTGACAATGGTGTCGTCGGAGACGATCTCTGGCTGCGAATCGGTGGCCGGGACACTCACCACGTCGCTGTCGACTACGCACACCTCGATTGCAGCCTCCAGGTCTGAGAGGACTTCGACGGGCGACGGGAAGGTGATCGACTTCAGGACTTCCGTGCTCGCACGCACGGCAGTTCCGTTGGCAACCAGCGTGTCGAGGAAGGCCTCTCGGTCGGCGAAGAATCCGGGTGCGTAGGCAGCCCGATAGGGCTCACGAAGCTCCAGATTTGTGGGGTCGCTCGCCGCGGCGAAATAGGCGTCTTCGCGGTCGAGGATTGATTGTTTGACGGCGGCTTCGATTTCGGCGATGGGGTCGATGGTGGTGGTTGGCGCTTCCGAGGTTGATGTCGTGCTGTTGGTGGTCGCAGTGGTTGGAGCCGGGGTCGTGTCGGGCGCGTCCGTCGTTGCGACGGTGGTGGCCGGGGCAACCTCGGCGGTCGGAGGGACGGTGTCGTCAGATCCCGAAGCGCATGCGGTCGCACCAAGAGTGAGCGTGATGACGAGGGCGATGGACCGACGAATCATTTGACGATCGTATGCCATACTTCGGCAGTGGGCGACCGAATGGCCTCTGGGGAAGCGACGAGATGTGAATGATGGCAGGTCAGAACGACGGGGTCTGGGGCGAGCGGCAAGGTCGCACTCTTCCGAAGGTGCACGGCGTCTGGGCCGCGTGGATGCAGGCGGTGACGTCGATCGAGGCATTGCGTGGCCGTGCTTGATTGGTTGGCGCGTCAGGTCATGCGGGTCGTAGAATTGTCGGCCGTGAGTGTCCTGGCGTGCCGTTTGGGTGGTGGAGAGTGGGTTTCGGTCCGTTCGAGCTCGCCCTGGTCGCAATTGGTCGGCTACTAGGTGGATCGGATCTTTCTCAGCCCACCCGATGTTGGGCCGGTCGAACGCCAATACCTGCTCGACGCGTTTGACTCCGGTTGGATTGCTCCGACCGGGCCTGATCTTGACGCCTTCGAACAAGAGGTTGCCCAACGGATTGGATGGTCTGGAGCCGTCGGGCTGACCACAGCGACAGCGGGGTTGCATCTCGCGCTGCGCGAACTCGGCGTTGGCCCTGGTGACGACGTCTTTGTCTCGTCGTTCACCTTCGTCGCCGCGGTGAACACTGTGACCTACTGCGGGGGCCGACCGGTCCTGATCGACAGCGACGCGTCGAGCTGGAACATGGACCCGGACTTGCTCGAGTGCGCACTCAGCGAAGCGGCGACGAACGGTCGGCTGCCCAGTGCCGTGGTCGTCGTCGACCTCTTTGGGCAGTGCGCCGACTACGACCGGATCACGGCACTCTGCGCCGAGTTCGAGGTGCCGGTCCTCGAAGATGCTGCCGAATCCATGGGGTCGACCTATCGGGGGCGGCCCGCGGGCACGCTCGGCGACATTGGCGTGTTCTCGTTCAACGGCAACAAAGTGATGACCACGAGCGGCGGCGGAATGCTCGTCGTCGATGATGTCGAGGTCGCCGAGAGGATCCGTTTCCTCGCCACGCAAGCTCGCGAGCCGGCCGACCACTACGAGCACACCACGGTCGGGTTCAACTACCGGCTCAGCAACCTGCTTGCCGCAGTTGGCCGTGGTCAACTGACGCGGCTCGACGAGTTGGCGAAGCAACGCTGTGAGATCAACCGGGCCTATCGCCGGGCCTTCGACCGCGTTGAGGGCCTGCACTTCATGCCGGTTCCGGAGTGGAGCGGCTGGAACGGATGGCTGACCTGCGTCTACTTCGACGACGCCTCGCGACGTGACGCTGTGCGGGCAGCGATGGCCGAAGCGAACATCGAGAGTCGAGCGCTGTGGAAGCCGATGCATCTGCAGCCCCTTTATGCCGACGTACCGGTCTATGAACGTGGCGTGAGCACCAGCTTGTTCGAGACCGGGCTGTGTCTTCCGAGCGGGAGCGGTCTGACCGACGCACAACTCGACCGAGTCATCTCGACGTTCTGCGCCGCTGACAGCTGACGATCAAACCCGCCGATCGGTCATTCTCCGTCCGCAGAGGACAGCATTGCTGCCCTGAGTGGGCAGAGATTGGGCGGCGGAACGAGCGTGAGCGGTCTCCGTGCGAGATGGGACGGAGACTGGCGCGGGTCGCCCGGCGTCAGAACAGGTTGGGTTGGTCGGCGAGGAGTGGCGCCGCGATGTCTTTGTCGGAGAGCGTGGGGCCCGAGGCGGGGAGCGGCCACTTGATGGAGAGGTCGGGGTCGTCCCAACGGATCGCACGTTCGCAGTCGGGTGCGTACTGCCCGCTCACTTTGTAGGCGACACGAACGTCGGGCTCGAGCGTGCAGAACCCGTGGGCGAAACCGACGGGGACGAGGAGTTGGTTGCCGTCCTCGGCGGTGAGTGTGACCGCAACGTGTTGGCCGAACGTCGGCGAGTCGCGACGGATGTCGACAGCGACGTCGACGATCGATCCGCTGATGACCCGGACGAGCTTGTCCTGTGGATGCGGGGAGATTTGGTAGTGCAGGCCGCGCAGCGTGCCGACCTCTGCTGAGAAGGACTCATTGTCTTGCACGAAGTCGATGTCGATGCCGGCGTCGACGAGCACGGAGCGTTTCCACGTTTCGCGGAACCAACCACGGTGGTCGCCGTGTCGTGCCGGACGGAATTCGACGACGCCGTCGAGGCGTGTGTGAACGATGTCCATGACTACTTCTTCAGTCCGAGGCGTTCGGTGGCTTGTTTGTCGCGCAATGGTTGCCACCAGGCTTGGTTGTCGAGATACCACTGCACGGTGTTGCGGAGCCCGGTGTCGAAGGTGTGCTTCGGCTCCCAACCAAGGTCGCGCTGGATCTTCGTCTGGTCGATGGCGTAGCGATGGTCGTGGCCTGGGCGGTCGGCGACGAACGTGATCAGCGAGCGACGTGACTCGCCGGAGTCGAGCGGACCAGCGAGTTCGTCGACGAGGTCGCAGAGTGTTTCGACGACTTCCAGGTTGGTGCGCTCCGCCTTGCCGCCGATGTTGTAGGTCTCGCCCGGGACGCCTTGCTCGACGACGGTGACGAGGGCGGATGCGTGGTCTTCGACGTGGAGCCAGTCGCGGATGTTGTCGCCCTTGCCGTACACGGGGAGCGGCTCGCCGTGCAACGCCCGGATCGTGACGAGCGGAATCAGCTTCTCTGGGAAGTGGAACGGCCCGTAGTTGTTCGAGCAGTTGGTGAGCAGTACCGGCAAGTCGTAGGTCTCGCCCCAGGCGCGAACGAGGTGGTCGGAGCCAGCTTTCGATGCCGAGTAGGGCGAGCGTGGGTCGTACGGCGTGGTTTCGGTGAATGCCGGATCGTCGAGGCCGAGCGACCC
>JAJCXU010000269.1 GCA_029263275.1 Ilumatobacter sp. | reverse complement strand
GCGGGATCGGCGTTCCGTGGTAGAGGGCGTCGAGGAGGGGTTGGGGGCAGTGGCGGATGCCGTTGATGCGGAGTTCGAGGTGGAGATGGGCGCCGCCTGAGCGGCCGCTGTTTCCGGAGTCAGCGATGTGCTGGCCGGGTGCGACTGCGTCGCCTTCGCCGACGTGGCTTCTGCTGTTGTGGCAATAGGTGTGGCGGAGGCCGTCGGGGTGCTGGATGGTGATTCCGACGCCGCACGAGGTGCAAGCCGCTGGCGGGTTGTTGCCGCCGCAGCCGGCTGCCCACCAGTTGCCGGTCCAGGTGCCGACGTTGGCGACGGTGCCGCCGGTGATTGCGTAGATGGGTGTGCCGGCGGGGATCATGAAGTCCCAGGCGGGGTAGTCGTGGTGCGGGTCGTCGAGAGTGTTCTCGCCGATGACTTCTCGTGGAGCGGGCAGTGCCCAGTCGCCGGTGACGACGGTCGGCCCGCACGTGATTGCGTTCTCGCCGCTGGCTTCGGCCTTCTCGTTGTAGGTGTCGAGCCAGCGGGTTTGGTACTCGCGGACGGTGAGGGTGTTGCCGGCTGTGGGTGCGGGGATGCGGTCCATCCAAGAGGGATCGTCGAGGGCGGCGGGGTAGTACCAGACGATGGGGACGGCGTCGACGGAGTTGTCGTTGTCGGCGAGGATCGCAGAGACGTTGACGCCAGCAACTTGGTCTTGGATGAAGTCGGGTGCCGAAGCGGCGGTGGGGTAGAGGTCGGTCGAGACGTCGGCTTCGCCAGCCCAATAGCGCCAGGTGGTGTCGATGTACTGATAGGCGCCCGATGCGCTGGATCCGCCGGATTCGATCTGATAGTTGCCGCCTGACTCGAGGGTGCGGATGGTGTCGAGGATGGTTCCGAGTTGTCCGCAGGCGTAAACGCCGGTCGAGTCGCCGCCGTTGGCGAAGACGAGCGGGATCGACAGGACGAAGCCGATGGTTCCGAAGATGAGCGCGGCGATTGCTTTCACGTGTGCAACAGGCCCAAGACGACCTCGATCGTTACAGGAAAGGTTTGTTGTAACGATTGGCGGGTTGCGGGGCCTGTTGGGGGTTGAAGCGACGCCGCATTGGGTGGCGTCGCCGGAGTCCGTGGAGGATCCCCATGCACAACGTCCGCCGTTCCCAGCTGGCCGCTGACACAGCGATCGGCATCCCGGCTGAGCTGATCGTCGACCGAACGCGCCGCCGCGACCGTGGTGTCCGGTTCCTTCGTCGGCTGACGCTCACGACCGTTCCGCTGGTCACCGCAGGATTGTTCATCGGTACACCTGGCCCCGTGTCGGCATCGCCGCTGGATGACGTGTCACCGACGTCGGAGGGTCTAC
Source organism: Ilumatobacter sp. (assembly GCA_029263275.1). Taxonomy (GTDB): domain Bacteria; phylum Actinomycetota; class Acidimicrobiia; order Acidimicrobiales; family Ilumatobacteraceae; genus Ilumatobacter_A. The sequence goes on along the minus strand of JAJCXU010000269.1, from coordinate 4,843 downwards.
CGGGGGCGGAGTTGTTCCAGAACATCTTGGGGTGGGCGTTCTGGGTGGCGCTGGGCGTGTGCGGCCTCGTGATCCTGTATGGGGCGGCGACGTGGCGGGGGATGAACGGCAACTCGGGTCGAGGTGTCGAGGGCAAGATGTATGTCGCCGCAGGGGCGATCGGAGCAATGGTGATCGGCCTGGCACCGACGATCGTGTCCGTGCTGTTCGACGCCGGCCAGGCCGGGTGACCAGAGATGTCTCGGCCCAAACTCGCGGCGGCTGCGCTCGTTGGACTCTTGGTCGTGGTGTGGGCTGTCCGATCATTCGTGCTCGGTGAGGGATCGTCCGATCGGCCCGTCGCCGATGCCCCGCCGTCGGTAGTGATCGTCGAGACCTTGCCAGGTGAAGGCGAGCCCGTCCCGGCCGAGCGGGTCGTTGCGGCGGGGGAGTTGTCGGGAATCCCGGTTGGCTACCCACGGACTGATCAGGGTGCCACGACCGCTGCGGTCAACTGGGTGGCGTCGTTTCCTCGGTTGATGCGGATGGGTCCGCTGCGGCTGTCGAACACGCTCGGCGAACTGATGACCGAATCCGCGGGCCCGGCGGGTGTTGCCGAGGCGGTCGCTGACTACTGGGTGTTGTTCGACGAACTCGGCCCCGAGTTCCGAGAGCGGGTGTGGATCGAATCGCCACTGCAGACCAACGCGACCTCGACATCGAAGTCGGTGGCCGAGGTGCGGGTGTGGTCTGTGGTGACGACCGGCGATCCGGAGTCAGGTCCGGTCGAGTCGATCTGGCGGACGCATCTGATCACGCTGGAGTGGGAGCGCGACGACTGGCGTGTCGACAATGTCACTGTCGTCGAGGGTCCAACGCCGGTGCCGGCGGAGGCGTTGCTCCCGTCTCCACCGAGCGACTTCGGCGATGTCGATTCGTGGACGCCGGCTGTGTTTGCTGACACGACTCGAGGGGAGGGTTGATGGGCATCTTCGGATCGTTGGTCGGGTGGATCGCCACGCCGTTCACCGCTGCGGCGGGTTGGGCGTGGGACACCGTGGTCGGTGGCCTCAGCGACTGGATCATGAAAGGTGTCCTGTCGCTGCTGATGGCGATGTGGAACTTCATGGACACTGCCTCGTCGCCGAGGCTGAAGTCCGACTGGTTCTACTGGTCCGAGTCATCACCATTCCGGATCGCGCTCGGCATCGGAATCGCCATGTCAGGCCTGCTGGTGTTGCTCGCGATCACACGCGCTGTCGCGGCTGGGTCGCCGGGCGCAGTACTGAAGTCGGTCGGCCACGACCTGCCGCTGGCCGCGCTGTCGATGTTGATGCTGGTCACGATCACCGCTGCGGCAGTCGATGTCGCCGACGCCTTGTCGGATTACATCTGGCAGCAGACCCGTGACGACGCCGAGGACGCTCTGGCGGCGCTTGGTGAGGTGATGATCGCAGCGTCGGGCAACTGGTTCTTCGTCGGCCCGTTGATCGGCATCGTGATGATCATCGCAATGTTGTTCATGTGGGTCGTGCTGTTCGTACGGGAATCGCTGATCTACCTCGTGGTGACCTACGCGGTGGCGTTCGGCTTGCCGTCGATGATCTTCCCACCGCTGCGCGACACATCGAAGAAGGTCCTCGAACTGCTCGTCGCGCTCGTGATCGCCAAGCCGGTGATGATCTTGGCGATCTCAGTCGGCGTGTCAGCGCTCGGCGGCATCGGCGCGACCGGTGAGCCGGGCGAAGGCGTCGGTGACAACGCCGCAGCGGAGTTGGGGACGTTGATCGTCGGGGTCGTGACGTTCGGGATGGCGGCGTTCATGCCGTTCCTGTTGTTCAAGCTGATGCCTGTCGTTGCTGCCGCTGTCGTAGCGCAAGGCGTCGCGTCGGGTCCGATGCGTGCCGGTCAGCAGGGCATGCAGATGCAGTACTACGGATCGAGCACGATGCGCCGCCTCGGTGGCTCCAACGGCGGCGCGGCGAGCAAGTCAGGAGCCGGAGCCGCTGGTCAGCCGGGTGGTGCCGGCCCGGGTGGCCCGTCGGGTGTGGCTGGTGGTGCGGGCCCGGCGGGCGGCTCGGCTGCCGGCCTCGCGGGCGGTGGTGGCGGTGCAGCGGCTGGATCTGCCGGGGGAGCGGCATCGACCGCAGCCGCGGCACCCGCCGCAGGCCCGCTGGCTCCGGTCGTGGTCGCTGCCGCAGCAGCCAAGGCTGGGGCCGACGCTGTGAAGTCGACCGCTAAGCAATCGGCCGGATCGCTTTCGACCGAACCCGGTGGCTCGACACCGAGCCTCGACCTGAAAAGCGGCCAGTGATGGCAACGAATGAAGAGTCCGTGCGCGGTTACCGGTTCGGCGAACGCCGTCGGTCGGGAATGTTCGGAACGATCCCTCCGTCGCTCGCCGGTGTAGGGGCAGTGGCCCTCGGAGCGGCATGGTGCGCCATTGCCGGCTACGTGCCGATGCCGATTGCAGGGGCCGTGATGTTGGTGTGTGGGTGGTTGTGGTTCGGCAAGCTCCATGACCGACCGGCGCATGAGATCCTGCCGGCGCTGGCGACGTGGTGGTGGCGTCGACTGCGGTCCCTCAACCGTTGGTACCGGCCAATGGCACTCATCGTCGATGGTGAGCAGCCGACGGCGCTTCCACCGTTGCTGTCGGGGATCGATTTGTTCGAGTTCGACGTCGACTGGCTGTCGCCCGGCGAGAACGTCCCGATCGGTGTCGTCCGCGATCGCCAGGCGGGCTCGCTCACTGCAGTTCTCAAGGTGTGCGGTGACGGTCAGTTCGCGTTGGTCGATTCTGCGACGCAGAGCATGCGGATCGACGAATGGGGATCGGCGATCGGCGGGTTCGCACGTGAGAACTCGCCCGTTGCTCGGGTGACGTTCCACGACTGGACGTCGCCGGTGCCGATCCGTGACACGGTCGCCCAACTCGAATCACGTTGGTCCGACGAAGCCGAACACCCCGCGCGTGAGGGCTATCTGCAGTTGCTGCGCGACACATCGGCAACCGTCGTCGACCACGAGGTACTCGTCGAGGTGACCGTCGAACTCTCGCGACTCTCCAAGCCCAAAGGTGAATCCGCACTCGCTGCCGGACTAAGAACCGTCGCCGAGCAGAGCCGGCTGTTCGCTCACCGGTTGAACGGCGCCGGGCTTCGCGTCGAATCGGTGCTGTCCGGATCGGACCTCGTCACGGCAATGCGGGTCCGTTCGGACCCGTCGGTGGTCGAGCAGTTGGCGACGTTGAAGCGGTCGCTCGCTGCCGCTACAGGAGTATCGGCTCCGACGTTCGGGCCGATGCACGTCGACGACCAACTCGGCCACGTCGCCGTCGATGGAGCGGTGCACCGGTCGTGGTGGTTCGCATCATGGCCACGGCGTGAAGTTCCAGGCTCGTGGCTGGATTCGCTGATGTTCGAGTCGGGCTGCACGCGGTCGTTGACGACGGTGTTCGAACCCGTGCCGCCGTCGAAGTCCGATTCCGACGTCGACCGAGAGCGCACGCAACGCGAGGCGAATATGGAAACCCGCCGTCGCAAAGGGTTCATTGTTCGCCGTGCCGATCACAAGGCCATCGGCGAGGTCGAGTCACGCGAGAATGAACTGTCCGCTGGGTTCGTCGAGGTTCGGTACACCGGCCTGCTCACCCTCACAGCCACGACCGTTGACCAGCTCGAAACCCAGGGTGCCGACCTCGAGCAGGCGGCAGCGAACGTCGGTGTCGAGTTGCAACCGTTGTGGGGCCGTCAGGGTGATGGGTGGGTGTCGTCGCTCCCGCTCGGCCGGAACCTCGCCCGCCGGTTCGGAGAACGGTGATGCGCTCGCCGACCGAATGGTTGCGTCGATCCACCGAGCCATCCCCCGACATGGAAGAGCCGACGGCTGCGATCCGAGGTGTTGACCCGATTTCCGGGTCCGGCAATGGACTACGGCTTCCTCGTCATCGAGGGACGACGGCGCACGCTGCATCGATCTACCCGTTCCACGGTGGGCGGGCGTTGCAGGACACGGCGTCGCCCTATGTCGGGGTGAACGTGACCGACGGGAATAGCGCTTGGTCCTACGACCCGTTCGAACTGTACGGGCGCGACCTCGGCGGCGGCGTCGTGCTGACGAACTCGAACATGCTCGTCCTCGGCGAACCCGGCAACGGCAAGTCATCGGCAGTCAAGACGATGCTGTACCGCCAAGCAGCGTTCTACGGGCACCGCAGGTTCTTGTCGATCTCCGATCCGAAAGGCGAGTACGGACCGCTCGCCGCAGCGCTCAACATGCCCGTCGTCAAGCTGTTCCCCGGCGGGGCAGACCGGCTCAACCCACTCGACCCGGGACCCGGCGACCAGTTGCGTTCGCTGATGAACCGCCAGATCCTCGTGACCGGGCTGCTCTCGACCGTGATGAAACGGGATCTCGACCCGATCGAGGAAGCAATTCTCACCACAGCGATCGAGGTCCTCGACGACACCCATGCCTCGTCGCTGATGCCCGCCACATTGGTCGACCTCGCCAACCTGCTCGGCGAACTGCCTGAGCGAGTGCGGCACATGGACGAGCTGAAACTGCTCGACGACAACGACATCGCTCACGCCGTCACCGCTATCCGCCTCGCCCTGTCGAAGCTGTTGCAGAAGTCGTTGCGCGGCATGTTCGACGGCCAATCAACGGTGTCGATCGACCAGATGTCGGGCCAAGGGGTCGTCGTCGACCTCTCCGCAGTGTTCTCGAACCTCGACGCCCTCCCACTCGTGCAGATGGCGACCGCCGCATCGCTCGCCGGGCAGATGGCCGCACTGAAGGATGAGGGTCGGCGCGGCATTCTCGTCGACGACGAGGTCTGGGCGACGATGGCATCCGAGCG
>JAJCXU010000268.1 GCA_029263275.1 Ilumatobacter sp. | reverse complement strand
CTCGACGTTGTTGCGGTAGACGATGTAGCCGGTGACGCCGACGTTGTCGGTCGGCGGGGTCCAGGTGAGTGTGACGTCGCCGTTGGCCTCGATGGTGCCGACCAAGTCGGTCGGCGTGCGTGGCGGTGAGGTGTCGGCGGCAAGGATCGTGACCTTGACCGGCTGGTTCTTGAAGCCGAGGTTGCCGGACGTGTCGACTGCACGGACCTGATACCAGTGGTCGCCGACAGCTGGTGTGGGAACGACGTAGGTCGGGTCGGTGACGTCAGCGATCTCGACGCTGTTGCGGTACACCTTGTAACCAGCCACCTCGACGTTGTCGGTCGACGGTGACCACGTGAGTGTGACGTCGCCGTTGGCCTCGACGACGCCGACGAGGTCTTCGGGGATCGACGGACGAGTCGTGTCGATGTCGCTTGCCGTGAAGACGCGTGTCGTTGCCGAGCGGTTGCCCGTGACGTCCATCGAGCGAACGAAGTAGCGGTCGGTCGGTGTGCCGTTGGGATCTCGGAAAGTGGTGATGCCGATGTAGGACGCGAAGACCGAGTCGTTCTTCAGGAGTTCGTAGCGGACCTGGCCGCCGCGGTCGTCGCCGGTGGATGCGGTCCATTCGAGGTTGACTCCGCCGCCGGAAACGGTGGCGATCGGATTGGTCGGTGGCGCCGGAGCGATGGAGTCGCCGGTGCAGAACTTCGCGAAGCCTTGCGCGTAGCGGGGCACGTTGCCGTCGTAGCTGCCGCGGAAGAAGTCGCCGCCGGTCCAGAGGCAGTCGGACGAGTCGGCGAAGAGTTCCCAAGAACCCTCACCGTTCTGTGAGCCGATTGCCGGGTACCAGTCGAGGTGGACGGGATTTTCGGTGTCGAATGCACCCATCCAGCGGATGGGCTTGCTTGACGTGGCGCCATCGAGCCCGGGCCAGCGGTAGGCGTCTTGGTACAGGTTGGTGCTGCCGTTGGCGTGGCTGCCGGTATAGACGATGCCGTTGAGTTCGGCGAGCGCCTGGCCGTCGCCGTACGGGTGGCTGACCCAGGACCGGATCAAGCCGTAGTCGCTCTTGCGGTAGGCCTGCCGGTTGTGCTCGGAGCCGGCCTGCCAGACCTGGTCGCCGTAGGACAGGATGGCCTGCTGGTAACTGCGCCTGGTGTTGGAGATGCTGGTACGGACCCAGGGCTGCATTCCGGGAACGAGTGAACCGTCGGCGGGGTCGAGGATGCCGATGCCGATGGAGAAGACGTTGTTGACGTAGAGGAAGTTGCCAGCGACGTACACGCGGTCGTTGGTGGCGTCGATGTCGAAGAGGATGCCGTCGAAGTTCGGGCGGAACGAAGTGTCGACGCTGGCGCTGCTGATGTTGACACGGGCGATTTGACCGACGCTGTGGTCGACGCCGTCGGAGCCGGCGATGCGGGTGAAGTTGCCACCGATGTAGAGCTTGTCGCCTTCGATGTCGAACGTGCGCGCAAGCGGCCACCGGGTGCTGCCGGTGAGCGTGAGGTTGACGCGCCACGTCGGGTCGAGGGCGCCGGTAGTGGCGTCGAGCATCGCGACCCCAGCGGTGTTGGGCTGACCGTTGACGCTGGTGAACTGGCCGCCGACGATGAGGCGGCCATCGTCGGTTGCTTTGAGGTCCCACACGTTGCCGTTGATGTCGGGTCGGAAGGTGTCGATCCAGGCGCCGGTCGTGCGATCGAATGCGGCGAGGAAGCGTTGGTCGTGTCGCTGCAGGCTTGCAGCGATTTCGACTTGGGTGAACTTGCCGCCGACGTACATCGTGTCGCCGATCTCGGCAAAGGCGGTGACCGAGATGTCGGTTTGCGGGAACCCGTCGTTGGCCTCGTTGATGCCGACGACGCCTGCTTCGAGCTCGGTCGTGCGCGTGGAGACGAGTGGGGAGGAGGCAACGGTCATCGCAGGGAGACCATCGTCAGGGATCGGGTCGGCTGCCTCTGACGTGCTCGGTCCTGTCAGCACGAGTGCCGACGCGGCGACGGCAACGACGAGTGCGCCGCGCCCTACCGCTGTCATCGATTGATGTGTCCGCCTCATGTGATTCCTCCGTCGGGACGTGCAGTTCCGCCTGCAATGTCCTTCGGACATTTTATGAGTCGCCTTGAGGAGAGAAAGACAAGACTGGTACAGGTTTGTGCAGAAATCGCGCGCTGTGTACGTGTTTCATCGCTCTCCGTCACATTTGTTTGTATGAGGCTTGATGGAGTGCACCCACGCGGCGGGGTTCGGGTGGGTACCGTTGCTGGCATGGCGGTGACGCAGAACAGAATTCATGGGCAACGGCGCGGACGGGTGAGTCGAGCGGGGCTGGCATTTGGCGCAGTCGCACTGCTTGCACTGGCTGCGTGTTCCGGCAGCGACGGTGACGCGGATGTCGACGTTGACGATCCGATCGAGACGACCGACGTGGCCAACACCGAGCCACTGTTCGATCCGAACAACCCGGACGGCACCGATCCACCGGTGCCCGGCACCGAGGTGCAGCTCGACGACGATGTGATCATCGCGACCGAGGACGGCGAAATTCCGGCGCCGACCACCGAGCCGCCGATCGACCCCGATGGCCCCGATGCTCCTCCGCCAGCTGAGGCGACCACCACGACGGCCGCACCGGTTCCGTTGCCGGAGCCGACAAGTGTCGGACGCATTGTGTCGATGTCGCCCACGCACACCGAGACGCTCTTCGCGCTCGGCTTGGGTGAGTTCGTCGTCGCGGTCGATTCCGAGTCGGACTTTCCCGAGGCGGCTCAGGCCGTGCACCGAGATGACTTGCACGCCGACTCAGCCGACCTCGCGCCGCTGCTCGCGCTCGACCCCGACGTCGTGATCATCGGTGAGGATCCGACCGATCTCGCCGGTCGATTGAACGCGAACGGCGTCGCCTCGTTCAGCGGCCCGCCGGCAACTTCACTTGCGGATGTGTACGCGCAGATTCGCGGTGTCGCAGCCATCGTGGGTCGAGCCGACTTGGGCGATGATCTCGTCGCCTCGATGGAAGCGTCGGTTGCTGCAACCGTCGCGTCGCTTCCGAGCACCGCGGAGCGTTCGTACTTCCACGAGATCGATCCGTCGCTCGTGACGATCACGCCCGGTCACTTCCTCGACTCGATCTACGGCGAACTCGGCTTGGTGT
>JAJCXU010000267.1 GCA_029263275.1 Ilumatobacter sp. | reverse complement strand
GCTCCGACCCTATGCAGCGACTCCTGCTGGCTCAGTATTCGGCGACGAGCGTGCCCTCGAACGACGCTCCGTTGCCCAGCGTCAGCGTCGCGGACCCTCCGCCGGTCGGTGCGGCCGGCGGGGCAACTTCGGATTCCGACTCAGTCTCCGCTTCTGGCTCGGTCTCTTCGTCCGTCTCTGTCCCGGCCGATGATGGTCGCCGGAGCGATGCCCTGACAGGTACGGCGAGAGGTTCGAGGTGTCGTCATGGCGGACATCATCCCAGGTCACGGATGTCAGATGCGTGGATTATGAACAGCGAGTCAGACCAGTGCCGCTACGGCAGTGCCCATCAGGTCGAGGAAATTGTCGGCGTAGAACCGGTCGCGGACTTCGTCGGACGCGTCGCCCAAACTCTTCTCGAATCGTTCGAATGGTCGACGTCCGCCTTCCACATGGGGGTAGTCGGTGTTGAACATCAAGATGTCAGGTCCGACTTGCTCGGTGACCCAGCCGACGTCTTCGGTTGGGTACGGCGTGACACGAATCTGCCGCTCGACGTATTCACGCGGGGTCAGCGACAACGTCTGCAATCGCTCCTCGTGGCGGGCGAAGGCGTCCATTGCGGACTCCATCTGCTTGAGCCAACTCGGCAACCAGCTGCAGCCTTGCTCGACGACTCCCACGCGGAGCTTCGGGAATCGGTCGAGCACGCCGTCGAAGATCATCGTGGCGAGCGTCTGCATCGGCGGGAACGGGATGGCCATGTAGTCCACCGAGCGGAAGTTCTCCTCGCCGCCGTGGAAGTCGGGCGGTACCGGCAGCCCGTTGTTGAAATAGCTCGGGTCGATCAGCGCGCCGGTGCCACCGACGTGGAACACCACGGGGATTCCTGCTTCCTCCGCCTGTCGCCACACCGGATCGAGTCCGCGGTGCGACGGCGAATGACCGCTCGGACAGCCCGATGCGATCAACAGCGCCGATGCCCCCATCTCGATTGCTTCGGTTGCCATCGCCTCGGAGCGGTCGAAGTCAGCAAGCGGGACGTAGCACGTCGGCAACAAGCGGTCATCAACCGAGCAGAACTCGGTCATGCCGCGGTTGTGCGCACGTGCGGAGCCATACGCCAAGTCGAGGTCGGGCTGGTGCTCCCAGTCGAACAGACGCGAGTTGTAGAACGTGTTGAACATCAGCTGACTGTCGACACCGATGAAGTCGAGCACGCGCGGCCGGTCCTCGGCGATGAACGAACCCGTGGCGGCGAAGTTCTTGCGTTGCATCACGTCGACGTCCTCATTCTCGAGGAACTCGTCGCTGCGCATCCGATCGGTCAGGCGGGCAAAGACCTCGTCGAGGTCCCTCGGCGCATGCCCATCTCCGGTCTGCACCAGCTCGTTCGCATACGACGGGATGCTGAGGCGGTCGCGAATGTCAGGATCGGCGTGGTCACGCAGCCAGTTGGGCGGCTCCATGATGTGCGCATCGGCATCGTGGACCCGTGGACGATCGATATAGGCCATCTGCCCATACTTGCCGAGCGCGCCGGGCCGTCGATGATCGGAACGTCCCAAGCGCCGATGCTACGGTCCGCCGCTGGTATCACAGCCGCAGTCGCGCCAGCTCGGCGCGACGCCGACAATGGAGAACCATGGACGCCCAGGTCGAAAGCAGTCACTACGAATTCGGCGAGTACGTCCACAAGGAACGATGGGCGAGCATGTGGCACCAGCTCGACGACGTCATTGCGCTGCACCCGAATCGGGTGCTCGAAATCGGGCCGGGGCCAGGTCTCTTCCGTGCCGCTGCAATCTCGCTTGGCCTCAACATCGAAACCCTCGATCTGGATCCAGCACTCCATCCCGATCATGTCGCGAGCGTGTTCGACATGCCGTTCGACGACAACGAATTCGACGTGGTCTGCGCGTTTCAGATGCTGGAACATCTTCCTCTTGATCAGAGCATGGAGGCGCTCACCGAGATGGCTCGGGTAGCACGAACCAACATCGTGATCTCGTTGCCCGATGCCGCCGTTCGGTGGCCGATCTCGATCCGGATTCCACGGCTCGGACTTCTCCAATTCTCGATTCCGAAGCCTCGACTACGCCTGCCTCGCCATGAGTTCGACGGTGAGCACTACTGGGAAATCAACACGCGAGGCTGCGATCTCGACCACATCTGCGAATTGGTGATCGCAGCCACGTCGATGACGCTCGATCGCACGTACCGCGTTCCCGAATACCCTTACCATCGGTTCTTCAAGCTCACGAAGCCGGATCCGGCAACTTGCGGCTGAACCTTCGCTTCGAGATGGACAGATCAGTGTTGGAACTTGCCGCCGCGAATTCGTTCGGCCTCCATCAACTCGACCTCAAGTGCGCCTGACACCACGATGGCCGGGTCGGGCACGAAGTCGAGCGAACTGTCGCGGCCCGAATAGTCGACCGTGTCAAGAATCACCCGAATCGCGTTGAGTCGAGCTTGATGTTTGTCCTTCGAGCGAATCACCGTCCACGGTGAGACTGTGGTGTGACTGCGCCGGAGCATCTCGTACTT
>JAJCXU010000266.1 GCA_029263275.1 Ilumatobacter sp. | reverse complement strand
AACGGCTCCCTTCCGGCACCCGATAGTCGCCGACTCGCACTCGCACACGAGTCGGGTCGACGAATAGTTTCACTCGTAGCGGACGGCACGACGATGACAGAAATCGTCACGTCTGGTTCGTTGGCGAACGCAGTTCGGGTGGTGGCAGCCATCGGCGGGTCGACGAACGCCGTCTTGCATCTGCTCGCACTTGCGCGACGGCTGAACGTCGCTTTCGATCTCGCCGACTTCGACCGACTCGGGCATGATGTCCCCCTCCTGGTGGACATCATGCCCTCAGGCCGGTTCCTGATGGAGGACTTTGCTTACGCGGGAGGCGTTTCGACGGTCTTGAACGAGCTCGACGATCTCATCGACGATCTCGAACATACGGTCGGGGGCGCATCATTACGTGACCTTCATCGCGACGCCGCGCCGCCGGACGGCGAGGTCATCCGACCTCGCAGCAGTCCAGTCATACAGAACGCCGGATTGGCGGTGCTCCGTGGCAATCTGGCCCCGAACGGCTGCATTCTCAAAGTCTCAGCCGCCTCGACCGCGCTGATGGAGCACACGGGCCCTGCAGTCGTCTTCGACAACGTGGAAGACCTTCACCGACGCATCGATGACGAGAATCTCGATGTCACCCCCGACTCGGTCCTCGTCCTACGGAACTGCGGTCCGGCCGGATACCCCGGCATGCCGGAGGTCGGAAATATCCCGATTCCTCAAAAGTTGTTGGCCACCGGCGTGACCGACATGGTCAGGATCAGCGATGCACGAATGAGCGGTACCTCCTATGGGACCGTCTTGCTTCACTGCGCGCCCGAATCCGCTGTTGGCGGACCTCTCCGCCTCGTCCGCACCGGCGATCTGATCGCCATCAGTGTGACCGGGCGATCAGTGACGCTCATCGTTTCCGATGAGGAACTCGAACAAAGACGAGCCGACGCCGGACCACAGCCGGAAGTTCCGAGCCGCGGCTGGGAACGGTTGTACGTCAGCCACGTGACTCAGGCGGACGAAGGGGCAGATCTCGATTTTCTTGCCGGTTCCTCGCGCCCGACTACTCGCTACAATCATGGTCCCGTCGTCGACTCAGACCAGCTCGAGCTAGAGCACTCCGAACGTATCGAAGGCCTCGGTGGCTGACATACCGTGTTGAATGGCGCTCAGCACCTCGTTCTCAGTCGCGACCTTCGAAAACGCCCCCTCGAGAACCTCATGTTCCGCGTCTTGGGGCACAACGACAACTCCATCGGAGTCGCCGACGATCAGATCGCCGGGCATGATCCATGCTTGGCCGATCTCGATGGGGACTCGATAATCGACGACGATCGTTCTGACGCCAGCATCTTGCCCGAATGGGCCGCGGGAGAACACAGGAAAATCTAAGGGCAAGATCTTGTTCGTGTCTCGGTGATACCCGTCCAGCACCGCTCCTGTCGCACCATTGCGTATGGCGGTGTGGGTCAGAATCTCGCCCCAGGCGGCCACCGGCGTGCGTCCATTTCGCGCGATGTAGATTTCGCCCGGCCGCAGTTCGTCGAGTGCTTCGGTCAGTTTCCCGAACGGCCGACCAGCTGGTGCGAACGTGTCGCTGATCAGCACCGGCATGGCCCGCCCGACGAGCTTACGGTCGGACGTCTGAGCGCGGATCTCCGGGGGCAGAAACTGATGACGGCGCCCGGCTTTGTCGAGAATGTCACCGATCACAGCGGTGTGAAGTTGTTCTCGTATCCTTCCGAAGAGTTCGGCATCGGGCACGCTTTGGTTCATCGTTGCGCTTTCCACGGGATGGTTGACCCGTTGTCGGTGAGTTCGTGAGCCTCACGGCGCGAACGACTTGACCGCCGGTTCGCTCCGCACGCTGGAGCGATCGGCCCGGCAATCAACTGTTTCGCATGATGTACATCCATATGGTCCCAGTTCATTGGCCGCTGAATCGATCCGAGAAACATCATACATCATATCATCGAGCGGTGAAATCGAGAGACGAGCGAACAGCTAAGGTATCCATGTGCCTCGTTCGGTGTTTCTGGATGCTCAGACCGATCGCCGAGCCCTTACTCGCCAGACACCACTCGGGGAGGACTGATGGCGAACACCCACCAGAGGTCGGTACCGCTCTGGGTCCCGGTGATGCAGACACTCCTCGAACGTATCGTTTCTGGCCGGCTCGAGCCGCTCTCTCTGCTCCCCAACGAAGCCGAGCTTGGACACGAGTTCAATGTCTCCCGAACGGTAATTCGCGAGGCGGTCAAGGTTCTGACCGAGAAGGGTCTGGTGCGGACTCAGCGCGGTCGAGGAACGACGGTTGCGGCATCTGGAGACTGGAGAGCTTTCGATCCGGATGTTCTCGAGGCGAGGCTGCGCTCGGCCGACGCACAAACGGTCATCAACGAACTGTTCGTCATCCGGAAGGCGATCGAACCAGAACTCGCTGCACTTGCCGCAGCCGTCGCTGACGATCGTGCTCTTGCTCGACTTGCGGTGCGCTTCGACGCACTCGAGAGGTCGTTGACGGAAATTGATGCATACGCGGCGGCTGACGCTGAGTTTCATGACGCAATCGCAGAGATGGCCGGGAACGGGTTGGCTCGAGACATGCTCGGCTTGATCGCTGGACCCATCGCGTCGGCGCGGGAGCGAACGATCCGCTTGCCGAATGCACTGGAGACAGCCCACATTCAACACCTAGAAATCTTCTCGTGTATCCGCGCTCGTGACGGCGCGGGCGCGGCCGAGGCGATGACGAATCACATGTTGTGGAACCAAGAGCGTCTGCCGTCCCAGACGGTGATGTCAGACGACAGATGAGCCGGCTCTCCCTGGGCGGCCAAACGCTGACGAGGAGGGTCAACTATCGGGCCGGGGCGCCAACGTTTCGAAGTCACGAAGTCGGAACGTGCCCTCCGTCGGCGTCGCCCACGCCTCGGTGCGGAGCCGAACATCCAGCACGCTGAGTGGAAGAATTTTCGATACCGCGACGCGCCCGGCATCTGCGAACAGTTCCACTGACCCACAATCGATCACGACGGTCACGTCGAGTTCGGACGCCGAGAACAACGGTCGACCGATCCACGCGTCACTGGCGTCGGCCAAGCGGACGCGGCAGCTGTTGGACGACACGAACAAAGCTGCCAGCAAGGTTCCGGTGGCTCGATCTTCGACAACGACGCACGTCTCCTCAGACCCTTCGGGAATCGGTATCGCTAGCTCCAAGGCGAACGAGTTGGAGTCGATGGAGACCTCGGTGCCTCCGGACAACGGCTGTGCTTCGGGCGTCCGACCCAGCTGCGGCAGCACCGCCTCTTGGGTCAGGTGAAGGTCGCCACCAGCCGACCGATAGACGATCCGGCGGGCCAGCGACAGCCGGCCACACCAACGACGCCGCTGGCCCGAATCGGCACGCCGGTCATTCATCCAGCCGACACTGATCGGTGGCTCCCCGTCGAGGTCCCATGCCATCACGGCATACAGGTCAGTGCCGGCGTCGAAGCGCTGCGGTGGCCCGATCGGGGTAAACGTCTCACCGTCGAAATCGCCTCTCAGCCAGCACACCGTCTGCACCGACCCAGCAGACGACGGGATGTGGACGCTCCAAATGAGGGTCCAGTGGGCGCCACTGCTGTCAGACATTGGCACCCGAACCAACTCAGCAACTTCAACGATTCCACCTGGCCACGGGGACGGCAATGCGAGCTGAGAAGCGGGCACCCAGTCGATGAGATTTTCACTGCGGTACAACCAGATGCTGGTGCCGACTGCAAGAACCATGACCCACCAGCTGGATCCGTTGGATCCGAACCGAAACACCTTGGGGTCGCGATAATCATGTTCGTCCTCGGGCCCCTCCAGCACTGGATTCCCCTGGTACTTCGACCAGCTGATACCACCATCCGTACTGAACGCCAGGCTCTGCCTCTGACGACCGTGAAGATCATGGGTGAAGACGGCAACCATGCTCCCCTGGGTGGGTCCGACGGTCGCGTCTTCGTCGATCACCACCGTTCCGGAGAAAATCATGCCGTGTTGATCGGGGGCCAAGGCGATCGGTTGGTGTGTCCAAGTGATGAGGTCTTGGGAGGTGGCGTGACCCCAGTGAATATTGCCCCACACGATGTCCGCCGGGTTGTGCTGGTAGAAGAGGTGATAGGTGTCGCCAGCTCGGATCAGACCATTGGGGTCATTCATCCAGCCATAGGGAGGAGTGAAGTGCAACCGGGGCCTGTCGGAGTCAGGCAGCGTTGAAAGGTCGGTCATCCCTTCAGGCCTGATGCCGCGACACCCTGCACGAAGTGGCGCTGGAACGCAACGAAGACGATCACGACCGGAAGCACCATCAGCGTGGCGTAGGCCAACAACTCTGACCATTGCGGAGTCCCGGTTCCCCTGAAGAAGGTGAGACCGATCGGCAATGGTCTGACGTTCTCGGTACGAGCGACCATCACGGGCCAAAGGAACTGGCCCCACGAGTAGAGGAAACTCAGAATTGCGGCGCTCGCATATGCAGGGCGAGCGAGGGGAAACACGATGCTCCAAAAAATCCGGTACGGACCGGCCCCGTCAAGTCGAGCCGCCTCCTCGAGCTCAGCAGGCAACCCTCGAAAAAACGCGTAGAACAAGAAGATATAGAGCGGCTGGGCGATGAACGGCAGGAACTGAACGCGCAGCGTGTTCGTCCACTCGACTTCCGACATCATCAGCAACAGCGGTACGGCGATCGCCTCGAACGGAATGATCACGAGCGCAACGATCACCAGGAACAAGGCGCGCTGCCCGCGGAACCGAAGTCTTGCCAGTGCGTAGCCGCACAGGCTGTTCACGATCAGTCCGACGAGCACGATGACACCGGACACGATGACCGAGACCCTCAGAGAGGTGAAGAAACGACCCGTGTCGGCAGCTCCTTGATAGTTGTCGACGACCTGGAACGGTCTGGGGTCGAAGGCTCGTAGCGACGTCTGGTCGCTGATCACGTTCGAGTTCGACTTCATCGAACCGATCACCATGATGACGATCGGGAGGACGAAGAAGAGGCCGAGCAACGTCATCGCTGCGTAGGACAGGATGCCATGGCGGCTGCGGATCTTACTGGTGATCATGTTGTCATCTCCTCAATCAATCGGCCGGCTCAAAGCGACGTTGGAACACCGTCAGCAAGAGGACAATCAGGAAGAACAGAACGGCGATCGACGAACCCCGACCGATCTGTCCACGTTCGAAGCCCGTCCCGACCATTTCGACCATGATGGTGTTGGTCGCGTCGAGAGGGCCGCCGGGTCGTGGCGGCATGATCCACACCTGGTCAAACAGCCGGAACGACAGAATCAGAGTGATCGTCACAACAAAGAACAACTGATGACGGATCCCGGGCACCGTGACATGCCGGAACTGCTGCCACCAGCTCGCACCATCGACTGCAGCTGCCTCGTAGAGGCTCTTGGGGACGTCCTGCAGGGCGGCGAGCAGGATGACCATCTGGAACCCGACACTCGCCCACAACGACACCAGGATGATCGCGGTCATGGTGTACCGCGGATCGTTGAGCCAGTCGGGCGTGAAGGCACCAAAAGTGACTGTTTCCATGACCGTATTCAGCAACCCTGATGGGTTCAGCAGAACGAGCCAGATCACCGATGCCGCAGACAGCGAGAACGTGATCGGAATAAAATAGAGAGTCCTGTAGACGACCGATCCCCGAAGCTTCTGATTCACGAGCACGGCCAACATCAGGGCAAGCCCCGTCTGGACCGGAACGGTGATCACGGAAAAGATGATGTTGTTCTGCAGTGCGCCCCAGAACCCCGAGTCGGTCAGAACGTCTCGATAGTTGTCCAACCCGACCCAACGCGTCGGGAGTGGGCTCAGCAGCTTGCGGTTGGTGAACGACAAGACCAGGGCGGTGCCGAACGGCACGACCATGAAGACCAACAGCAGAACGACCGCCGGCAGAGAAAAGAGAATGCCGGCACGCCTGACCGAACGCGGGCCCCCTGGGGGTTTCGCCTGGCGTGCGCTCGACGTCACTGTGTCGACATCGGTAGAAACGGTATGCATCATTCACCCCCTGGTGAGGAGCTGATCGCTCTTCACCTGAAACGTTTGTTCTATCCCCACAACAATGACCACATCAGGTCGAGATGGGTCCGATCGTCGCCCGCCCTATGCCGGCGACGATCGGACAAGCAGTCACCCGGCCGGATACCCCTCATTGGCTTCGATGTCAGAATCGATCGCATCGACAGCGTCGTCGAGGGTCGACTGGACATCAGCGCCAGAGACGATGTCAGCAAGCGCCGTGGAAAAGGCGTCACGAATGGCACCGTATGCCGGAGTCGCGGGACGAGGTACCGCAATATCGGGCGCACTTTGCAGATTGAGTACGTAGAGGTGGCGAAGGCCACCCGGTGCGAAGCTCGGGTCAGCATCGAGCACCGACTGCAACGCTGGTACGGCACCCTCCGCAGCGGCGATCGCCTCAACTTGCTTGGGTTGCGTGACGTGCTCGATGAACGCCCAGACTGCGTCCGGATCAACGGCATCGCTCGACATCGCCCAGTTCCACGATCCCATTCCGGCCTTCGATCCTGCGCCGAAGTCGGGCAACGGCACCAGCACGAGATCGTCGCCGAGAGCCTCAGAGTATGCGCCGTACATCCAGTGACCGACCCAGGACAAGGCTGCATCGCCCTCGATGAAGTTCGAATCATCCACAGCCGACAGGTCGATCAAACCATCCGCCGCCCACGACTGAAACTGCGTCATGGCACCGACCGCCTCAGGACCGTTGAGGACACCATCGGCGCTCTGAAAATCGGTCCGGTCGATGATGTCGCCGCCCGCCGACTGAACGATCGTGGCGAAACCGTATGGCCGCCATTCGCCGGCGCCGTACCACCACTTGATGTCGAGGGGCTCGGTGACGCCACTGGCCTCGAGATCACGCAGGATGGTGTCCAGTTCGGCAGCAGTCCATGCGTCGTCGGAGGTCTCAGGAATGCGGGCACCGACCGACTCAAGCGCTGAACGCTTCGCCCAGATTCCCATTCCGGAGTCGAACGAGCCGAGCGAATAGAGCTCATTGTTGTAGGTGCCCTGACTGACGATCGATGGCAAGAAGTCGTCGAGGTATCCGTCGGGCACACAATTGCCGAGCGGCTGCACGAATCCGTTCCAGGCGAAGTTGTAGAGGAATGGACCATCCATGTCGATGATGTCCGGAAGGTCGTTGGCTGCCGCAGCGCCGACGATGAAGTCCTCATATCCAGTCTCGCCGAGGTCGATGAGTTCAACGGTCACGCCAAGCTCTGCACCCGGGCCTTCGTTGAAGCTCGATACGGCGCCCGTATAGGCGTCACCGGAACTGTGTGACGTCAGCTGAAGCGTCACCGGCCCGTCGATCGCCCCGTCACACGGAGCCCCAGCGGCGGGCTCAGCGGCTGGCTCAGCGGCCTCATCATCGTCACTACCGCCGCACGCCCCCGCAACGAGTGCGATAACAGCGAGCCCGGCTATGACCTGCTTACGAGATCGGTTCATACTTGCTCCTTCCACTTGCCTCGGCGCTCGCAGAGACAACTTCCGATTACTGGTACGTAATAGTAAAAGGTACTATGTTTGTTGTCAAGCCCATTGGCCCCATTCAGATCCCACTAGTATGACAAGGCCGATCCGAACGCCGCCATGACGACCCAACGCCGCCCTTCAATGCACGACGTCGCGCGCCACGCCGGCGTGTCGCAGACGACTGTGTCACTGGTGATCAATACTCCAGACACTTCAGGGATTCCTGAGTCAACTCAGGAACGAGTTCGAGCCGCCATCCAAGCGGTCGGTTACAGGACCAACCGTCTGGCCCGTGCGATGAGGCTGGATCGCACCGACACGATCGGCTTCGTCGCCGACGACAT
>JAJCXU010000265.1 GCA_029263275.1 Ilumatobacter sp. | reverse complement strand
GTCGATCAGGAGAAACGACGAACCCCAGATCGCCGCAACGGCAACGAACAAACCCCAATCTTGCGGCGTGAAGCTGCCGTCGTTGGCGGCCGTTGATTGCTGGAAGAGGCGCTCGCGGCCCCCGGTGTTCGTGCTGGTGTTCGTGCTCACCTCTGCACCGTAACGATGGTGCCCGACCTGCGCTCGCAGGATTCGGACAACGAGCCCGGTGATTCCGCCGTGAGGCGTTGCCTCAGTCCGTGCGCCACACAGACACGTGCGCGGTGCTCTCCCCGGTGAACTCCGCTCGGTCCCAATCGGCCCAGCGCCCGGCGAGCGTCATCCCGGCAAGCTGAGCCATCAGGTCGATTTCGGACGGCCACACGAACCGAAAGGGTGTCTCCCCGTACCGCACCGAATTGAGGCCGACGCGCGGCGCATCGGGCCCGCCGTCGAAGTGGAAGTGGCGCGACACCGCTTGCTGTTCGACGAGATCGGTGTAGTGATCCACTCCGACGTGCTCGTCGTTGCTGTCGAAGACGCGGCCATGAGATCCGGGCGTCAGACTTCTGAGGTTGGGCACGTTGCATTCGATGACGAAGTGCCCGCCGGCGTCCAGGTGGCGAGCGGCGTTGCGAAAGCATGCCACCTGCGCTTCCTGTGTCATCAGGTTCCCGATGGTGTTGAAGACCAGATAGACGAGACCGTAGGTGCGCCCCATGTCGACCGTGGCCATGTCGCCCACCTGTGTCGTGATCGAATCGCTGCCCGGCTTCGCGCGCAGTTGCTCGATCATCGCTGACGAGAAATCCATACCGTCGACATCGATGCCACGAGATTGCAGGGGAAGGGCAATACGCCCCGTGCCGATGGCGAATTCGAGTGCGGGACGGCCGCCCGCGAGGTCGGCGAGGAAGTCGACCGTCGGTTCCACGGCGTGCGCGGTGAATCGTTCGGCGTGGTCAGCGTCGTAGGTGATGGCGTTCGAGCCAGCGAAGTGGTCGGTGGGCATGGCAGCAACACTCGCAGACGGAATAGGACGACCTCAGTCTGGGTTTCACACACCACGCTCATTCCTGACCCAACGGGTCAACTATCAACGATAGGCTTTTCCCATGGCAACGTTTCGAGATCTTCTCTCCGCCGCAAAGTCCGAAATCGACGAAGTCAGCACTGAAGGCGCCGAAGCCGCCATTGCTGACGGGTCGCTGGTCCTCGACGTCCGTGAACCCGACGAGTACGAGGAAGGGGCGCTGCGCGATGCCATCCACATTCCACGTGGTCATCTCGAAGCGCAGATCGAAGGTCGCATTCTCGACAAGTCCGCTCCGATCGTCGCCTACTGCGCTGGCGGTGTGCGTTCAGCGTTCGCGGCCAAGACGCTCGCCGAGTTGGGTTACACCAGCGTCGTCTCGATGGAGGGTGGCTACGGGCGTTGGAAGGACGAGGGGCGGGATTGGAAGAAGCCGGTCACGCTGACCCCCGAGCAGAACAATCGATACAAGCGGCACCTCCTGCTTCCTGAGGTCGGCGTCGCCGGTCAGACGAAGTTGCTCGACGCGAAGGTGTTGATGCTCGGCGCGGGTGGTTTGGGTTCACCGGCCGCGCTCTACCTCGCTGCTGCGGGCGTCGGAACGATTGGCATCGTCGACATGGACGACGTCGACTCGTCGAATCTCCAACGACAGATCCTCCACAACATCGACCGCATCGGCGACCGCAAGGTCGACTCGGCGAAGAAGACACTCACGATGCTCAACCCTGACGTCAACGTGGTCACCTACGACACACGTCTCGACGCGTCGAACATCATGGAGATCCTCGACGGCTACGACGTGGTCGTCGACGGGGCCGACAACTTCCCGAGCCGCTACTTGCTCAACGATGCGAGCGTGAAGCTCGGCATCCCGGTCGTGCACGGCTCGATCTTCCGTTTCGAAGGCATGGTCAGTGTGTTCCACCCGACCGAGGGGCCGACGTACCGCGACATGGTGCCCGAGCCGCCTCCGGCCGAGCTCGCGCCGAGCTGCGCTGAAGCCGGCGTGCTGGGCGTGCTGCCAGGCATCATCGGGTCGATCCAGGCGCTCGAGACGATCAAGGTCATCCTCGACCTCGGCGAATCCTTGATTGGCCGGATCCTCACGGTCGACACCAGTGACATGGAGTTCCGCGTCTTCAACCTGAAGCCGAACCCCGAGAACGAAGTCACCTACGCCAATCGCGACCGCATCGAGATTCACGAACTCGACGGTCTCTGCGCACCGGGCCTCGCCGCGGCCCACTGACTCAGGTGAGGAATTCGGGCTCGCGGGCGACGAGTTCGTCCCAGAACGGCTGGAACTGGAACCAGCCCGACAAGTCGCCGCCCTGCACTCGGTAGCCCTCTTCACAGAGATGGTCAGGGATCTCGATCGGCTCGCCGGCCGACTCGGCGACCAGTTGGCTCTGGCACAGTCGTTCGAGTGCGATGAACCACCAGACGGCGGCGTCAACCGAGCCGCCCGTCGTGATCAGACCGTGATTCTGGTGGATGAGCGCTTTCTTGGTGCCGAGCGCCTCGCCCATTGCCTTGCCGACCGCGGTGTCGAGCACGACGGCGCCGCTGCCCTCGTTGCACAACGCGATGTCGTTGTAGAACATCGTGGCGTCCTGGCTGATCATCCGCAGCGGCTTACCGAGTGAGGAGAACGTGCGCCCGTACATTGAGTGCGAGTGTGCAGCGGCCATCACGTCGGGCCGTGCCTTGTGGAGTTCGCTATGAATTGCGAATGCCGCGGCGTTGACCGGCCGGTCGCCGATGACGACTTCTCCGGTGTGGTCGACGCAGATCAAGTCGCTGACGGTCATCAGCTTGAAGTTGTGGCCGAACGGGTTGACCCAGAAACGGTCGGCGAACTCGGGGTCGCGGACGGTGACATGGCCGGCGACGCCTTCCGCCAGGTGCAGGCGGCCCATGGTGCGCAGGCCTGCCGCGAGTCGCTGCTTGCGGTGAAGACGCTCAGCCTTCACGTCTTCGAACTGCTGCGTGGCCTGGTTCTCGATATCGGAGAGTGCTTCGTCAACGGCGTCGGTCATGCGCCGAGTGTAA
>JAJCXU010000264.1 GCA_029263275.1 Ilumatobacter sp. | reverse complement strand
CGAGAAAGGTCGCCTGAGCACCTTCGAGGAGGATGTGAGCATCGCGAGCGAGTGCGTTGTGCAGCAGGCTGATCGTGTCAGCCACGTACGGCACAAGCCGCGCACCGAGCGCGCCGAATCGCTCGACCATGTCCTCGATATCGAGTTCTTCGCCGCCGGCCTCAGCGATGAGCTTGTTCTCGATGGTTGCGCGTTCGCGGATCAGGCGCTCGAAGCGTTCCGGGTCGCGGACATCGCCGGCGCGAATGCCGACGCGACGCATCTTGTCGGCGTAGGCCGGGCCGATGCCGCGCAACGTGGTGCCGAGCTTGTCGTCACCACGCATTGCCTCAGAGATTGCATCGTGGCTCTGGTGCCACGGGAAGATGAGGTGTGCGCGGCTCGACACTTTGAGGTCGGCGCACGAGTTGCCTCGCGACTCGAGCATGTCGACTTCTTTGAAGAGTGTCGGCAGGTCGACCACGACGCCGTTGGCGATCACGGGGGTCACATGCGGGTACAGGATTCCCGACGGCACGAGTTGGAGTGCGTACTTCTCGCCGTCGACCACCACGGTGTGGCCAGCGTTGTGGCCGCCCTGGTAACGCACGACATAGGCGTGCTCTTTGGACAGCAGGTCGATGACCTTGGCTTTGCCTTCGTCGCCCCATTGGGCTCCGATGACGACAGTGACTGGCATGACGCTCCTCGGCCTGGTTCACCAGGCAGAAATGGTTGATGGAACGTGATGTGACACTACTGGCCGACCCAGCATGCCCGGCCACCCGATCCCGAGAACACCCGTGCTTTTCGTCAAGCGGCCGCGCCGTTTCACCTCGGGGCAAGACCGGACGGACACAAATTCTGCGCTGGGTTGTCGCTCAGCGGGAAGCCAGCGCAGGATTTGAGCAGCAGGGCAGGGCGGTCACATGAGGAGGGCGTCGGTCATCACTTCGACGAGCGCAGGGCCGTTGTGGGCAAACGCCTCGGCCAATGCCGCGTCGAGCTGATCGATCGAATCGACACGAATACCCTTCGCACCGCACAGTTCGGCGAAGGCTGCGAACGATGGGTTGTGTACGTTCGTCTGCCACACGTCGAGGCTGGCCGCGCGCTGTTCCTTGCTGATCTTGCCGAGCTCGGAGTTGTTCATCAGCACGTGAGTGACGTTCATCCCGTACTTGACCGCGGTGGTCATCTCCATTGCGTACTGACCGAATCCGGCGTCACCCGACACGCTCAACACTTGGCGCTTTCCACCGACGGCGGCCCACGACCCCATCGCCGCAGGGAAGCCGAAGCCAATCGATCCGAGATAGCCGGACATCAGCACCGACTGGTTGGCCACTTCGAAGTACCGGCCGAAGCTGTAGGTGTTGTTGCCAACATCGCAGCAGATGACGGCGTCGTCGTCGACGTGCCGGCCGAGCGCGTCGAACAGCGCCGCAGCATTGATGCCCTCGTCGTGATCATCGGTGCGACGACTGGCCTTCTCGGCCCGCCAGATCGCCCAGCGTTCCGCAACCTCGTCGCGCAGGTCGGCACAGCCGTGATCGTCGCCGACACGTTCGGTCAACAACCGCGCCGTCACCGCGCCATGGCCGAGCATTGGCACCTCGACAGAGTGGAACCGGCCGAGTGCCATCGGGTCGAAGTCGACCTGGATGATCGGCTTGTACTCGGCAATGCCGGTGTGGTTCGAGAACGACGCGCCGAAGACGATCAACAGGTCGGACTCGTTCATGAACCAGCTCGCGATGGGCGTGCCACTACGACCGAGCACGCCACAGCCGAGTTCGTGATGGTCCGAGATTGCTCCCTTGCCCTTGAAGGTGGTGGCGACCGGTGTGCCGAGGCGTTCGGCGAGCGCGCCGATCTCGGCCATGTCATCGCGCGCTCCGTCGCCGACGATGATCATCGGCCGTTGTGCGCCACGGATCATCTCGACCGCTGCGGCGAGCGTCTCTTCCGGTGGGCTGACCTGTCGGCTGGCGACGCGACCAAGTGGGCCACCTGCTTCTCCGTCGCTGGGCTCGGTCTGCACCTCGTCGGGCAACACGAGGTGTGCGACCGTCCGCTCGACCACGGCGGTCTTGCACGCCACGTTCATCAGCTCTGCGTGATTCGAGCCCGAGTGCACCGCCTCGGAGAACCCGGCGACGTCGGCAAATGCCCCTTCGTGATTGACGTCCTGAAAGGCGCCCCGCCCCTTCACCTTCGAGGGCACTTGCCCCGAGATGGCGAGCACCGGCGCACGATCGACCTTGGCGTCGTAGAGCCCGGTCAACAGGTTCGTCGAGCCAGGTCCGGCGATACCGAAGCAGGCCGCGACGTCGTGGGTCAACTTTCCGTAGGCGCTCGCAGCAAACGATGCCGCTCCTTCGTGGCGGATGCCGAAGAAGCGGAGGTCGCCGCGTTCTTCGGCGACGCGCATCGCATCGGCGAACCCGAGGTTGCTGTGGCCGACCATGCCGAACACGGAGGTGACGCCCCAATTGACCATGGTCTCGACCAGGACGTCGCTGACGGTGCGTTCACGTGGTGCGTCGTCCGGAACCGACACCCAGATCCCGTCGTCGCGCTGCTCGACCTCGAACGGGCTGACTGCGTCGTCATTGCCCTCCGGCGCGCCACCGGTACACGGATGGAAGTCGTAGCCGTGCCACGGACAGCGGAGCCAGCCCTTCTCGATCGAGCCTTCTCCGAGTGGGCCGCCCTGATGCGGGCAACGGTTGTCGATCGCTCCGTACGTGCCTTCGTGGTGGGAGACGGCCAGCGACCGACGGCCCACCGTGACGGTGGTGACACGCCCTTCGGGCAGGTCGTCGACGTCGAGCACGCGGTGCCACTGTTCAGAAGTCGGTTCGCTCATGGCCAAACAGTACGGCACGCACCAATGGCGCCACGCGGGTCACCCGCAACCGTTCGAAATCCTTCCGAGTTCGTGTCAACCGAATCGCCGCCGCCGCGATGAACAAACAGAAATCCTGCGCTGGCTTCCCGCTGAGCGGGAAGCCAGCGCAGGATTTCGGCAGTCCACCCGAGAACGAGCGCCGGTACCGTTGCTGGGGTGAGTGTGATGCGACGACAGACGTGGTCCGAGATGAACGACGAGGCACGTGCGGCGTTGATGCATCGCGGCCTCGACGACATCTTCGACGACGAGCTCCGCCACTCGATTGGTGTACTCATCGACGACGTCCGCCAGCGCGGCGACATTGCCGTGTGCGATGCACTCGCCAAGTTCGACAAGATCGAGCTCACACCCGACCAGCTCCGCGTCACCGACGAAGAGTTCGCCACGGCGGCCGTGTCGGCCGAGATCGATGCGGCCATCGATGATGCAATCGCCCACCTCCGCACCTTCAACGAAACACAGATGCTGCAGGCGCAGGACTGGAGCGTCGAGAGCGAGCCGGGCCTCTTCGTCGGCGAGAAGATCACGCCCATCAGTTCCGCGGGGCTCTTCACACCCTCCGGCAAGGCCAGCTACCCGAGCGTCGCGTACCAACTCGCCGTGCCAGCGATGGTCGCTGGTGTGCCGAAGCTCTCCCTGGTGGTCCCGCCGGTGCCCGGCGGCAGCGGCGAGATCGACCCCGCCGTGCTCGTCGTCTGTCGCAAGCTTGGAATCTCCAACGTCTACCGCGTCAACGGGCCCGCCGGCATCGCTGCGCTCGGCTTCGGCACCGAGTCGATCGACAAGGTCGCCAAGATCGTCGGCCCCGGCTCGCCGGCGGTCACCATCGCTCAGGTCGAGATGCAACGCTTTGGCGTGGCCACGATGATGCTGCTCGGCCCCACCGAGAGCCTCGTCATCGCCGACGACTCGGCCGACCCGATTCGTCTCGCTGCCGATCTGCTGATCGAAGCCGAGCACGGCACCGACAGTTCGGTCGTGCTCGTCACGACCTCCGCTGCTCTTGCCGATGCAACCGAAATGCAGCTCGCCGAGCAACTCGCTGCACTGCCCGAAGTGCGGGCCACTGCCGCACGCGCATCGCTCGGTCCGAACGGTGGCTGCGTCATCGTCGACGACCTCAACGCAGCGCTCGACGTCGCCAACGCGTACGCCGCCGAACACCTCCAAGTTGCGGTCGCCGACGACCAGGTCGACTCTGTGGTTGACGGCATCGTCAACGCCGGCGAGATCCTGGTCGGCCAGCACACACCGTTCAGCGCCGCCAACTTCATCATCGGCTGCCCGGCATCGCTGCCAACCAGCGGCTTCGCCCAGGTCTCCTCCGGCATCACTGCCGACACCTTCCTCAAGCGCACCGCCATCGCCCGCGCCGACGCGGCCTCGATCCAGCGCATGGCACCAAACGTCATCGCGCTCGCCGACCACGAAGGTTTCCCCGCGCACGCCAACGCCCTCCACCTCCGCACCCCCTGACACCACCTCTCACGTCCGGACCGGGTGCAAACGTGAGGCAACTCTCACGTCCGGACCGGGTGCAAACGTGAGGCAGAGTCACAGATGTACCCGGCCCCGCTGTGACTGGGGTCCGTCAACGGGGAGATGGGGTTGCGTACGCTCGGGAGACCATGACCACCGTGCTGCTCGTCGAGGACGACGCCCGGATCAGCGAGCCGTTGATCCGCGTTCTTCGCACCGAAGACTTCGATGTCGTACACGTCGCGGCCGGGCAGCCAGCGCTCGCCGCCGTCGCGGCCGCGGTGCCCGACCTGGTCTTGCTCGACCTCACGCTTCCCGACATCGATGGCCTCGACGTCTGCCGCAAGCTCCGCATCGATCACCCCGATCTCCCGGTCATCATGCTGACCGCGCGCGCCGAGGAGATGGACGTCATCGTGGGTCTCAATGCCGGAGCGGATGACTACGTCGCCAAACCGTTCCGCCTCGCCGAACTGGTCGCTCGAATCCGCGCGCGCCTCCGTATCAGCGAACACAGCGCCGCCAGTGGGGCCGCCTCAACCACCTTGAACGGTGCAGGGATCGCACTCGACCTCCGAGCCCGTCGCTGCCATCTCGACGTCGACGTCGACGGATCGAGCAACGAAGTCGAACTGACCTCCAAGGAATTCGACCTCCTCGCCATGCTCATGCAGCAGCCTGGCGTGACCCTCACCCGTGAAGAGATCATGAACGAGGTGTGGGACGAGAACTGGTGGGGTTCGACTCGCACGCTCGACACACACACATCGACCCTGCGACGCAAGGTCAACGACGTCACCGATCCCCCGTCGAAGATCGTCACGGTCCGCGGCGTCGGATTCCGATTCGAACCGTGACGCTCACCTGGCCCGGTGAGTTCTGATGCGGCGCCGCCTCGTCCTCTCGACGGTGCTCGTCGTCACCGTGGTCCTCCTGCTCCTCGCCGCCCCGGTCACCTTGGTGCTCCGTCAGGCCGCGACTGACGAACTCGACGCCCGTACCAGTGCGGTCGGCGCCACCGTGACCGCTGCGATCGATGATCGTGCGCTGCAGACTGATGACGGCATCGGCGTGACCGCGGACGAAATCGCGCTGCTGCTCCCTGACGATGTCGGTGTTCGTGTGCTCGACGCAGATGGCGACGAACTCGTGGCGGTCGATGTCGACGGAATCGAGTCGCCCTTCCGGCGCTCGTTCACCACGCTCGACGGGTTCGTCGTACAAGCGATCACGAGCAGCACCGAAGTCGACGATCGCTTCCTCGGCCAGGTTGGCCAACTCGCCATCCTCGCCGTCTTCGGGCTGGCCATCGCTGGAGGTCTGGCGTTCGTCCAAGCGCGCCGCGTCGCCACGCCGCTCGAACGGCTGGCCCGAGCGGCAACTCGACTCGGTGACGGCGACTTCACCGCGAGCACGCCGACCAGTTCCGGTATCGAGGAGATCGACAGCATCGCGAGCGCGATCCGCCTGAGTGGCAATCGGGTCGAGCGGATGCTCGAGTCCGAGCGCGGATTCACCGCCGACGCCACACACCAACTCCGCACCGGATTGACCGGCTTGGCCATGCGTCTCGAGATCCTCGAACGCCACGCCGACCCAGAGGTTGCCACCGAGGCTGGAACGACCCTGACGCAGATCCACGATCTGAACACGACGCTCGATGAATTGCTCCGCGTGGCGCGCAAGGGCAGCACCGGAGAACGAACGGAACTCGATCTTCTCGCGCTCGTCGATCACTACGTCAGCGACTGGCAGCCACTGTTCGCCAAGAAGCGACGTCAGATCGTTGTCACAACAGGTCGGGTCGAACCCGTGGTGTGTACTCCCGGCCTCGTCGGTCAAATCCTCAACGTGCTGATCGAGAACTCCCTCCGTCACGGACGGGGCACCGTAGCGATCCTCGTACGCGGCACCAGCGTCCTGATCGAGGACGAGGGAGCCGGAATCGACGACGATGCTGCATCGACGATCTTCGATCGACCGGCGGATCACCAAGCGGCCCACGGTCGCGGTCTCGCCCTCGCACGGCGGCTCGCTGAAGCTGACGGCGGCCGACTCGAACTGACGGCGCAGCGACCGGCCACGTTCACGCTGTCGCTGCTCGCTGTCCGTCGCTGACGAGCGCAGCCCGTGGCAGCGGCGTCAGCCGCAACCACTCTGCGACACGTGCCGAAAAAGCAGAAACCCCAGGGCGAGCCCCGGGGTTCCAGCGGAAGGAATGACCACAGTCTGTCACAGCCAACCTCTGTTGTGTGTCAAGACTCGGTCAAGAAGCCCGACTCCGACTCAAGTCAGCCGGTCGAAGCGCCGACCACGAGGCTTCCGACGACGCCGGTGCCGTCATCAACACCAGCCTCGACCACGATCGAGTCGCCGTCGTTGACCGTTCCGTCGAGGATCAACATGGCTGCCGGATCGGCAATCTCGCGTTGAATGATCCGCTTCAGCGGACGTGCGCCGAATGCCGGGTCGTAGCCCTCACGAGCGAGTTGGTCCATCGCCGCATCGGAGATCTCGAGCGTGATGCGCTTGTCGACCAACCGTTGGTGCAACCGTTCCAGCTGCACGTCGACGATCTGGCGAAGATCGACTTCGCTGAGCGACCGGAACCGAATGATGTCGTCGACTCGGTTGATGAACTCAGGCTTGAAGAAGTCGAGCGGGTCGCCCGGCAGGTTCGACGTCATGATCAGCACCACGTTGGTGAAGTCGACCGTTCGGCCCTGCCCGTCGGTCAGCCGACCGTCGTCGAGTACCTGGAGCAGCGTGTTGAAGATGTCCGGATGCGCCTTCTCGATCTCGTCGAGCAACACGACCGAGTACGGCCGACGACGGACTGCTTCGGTGAGCTGACCGCCCTCGTCGTAGCCGACGTAACCGGGGGGCGCCCCGACGAGGCGCGAGACGGAGAACTTCTCCATGTACTCGCCCATGTCGATACGGACCATCGCCTTTTCGTCGTCGAAGAGGAACTCTGCGAGCGCTCGCGCCAGCTCGGTCTTGCCGACTCCGGTGGGGCCGAGGAACATGAATGAACCGATCGGACGATCGGGGTCACTCAGCCCGGCGCGGCTGCGGCGGACCGCATTGGCGACCTTGCCGACGGCGTCGTGCTGGCCGATGACGCGCTTGCCCAACAGATCTTCCAGGTTGACGAGCTTCTGTGTCTCGGACTCCATCAATCGGCTCATCGGGATACCCGTAGAGCGGCCGACGACCTCGGCGATGTCCTCGGCGTCGACCTCTTCCTTGAGCATCGCGTTCGTCTCTTGCAGCTCATCGAGGTGCGCTGTCGCTTCCTCGATCCGTCGCTCGAGTTCGGGGATACGTCCGTACCGGATCTCAGCTGCGAGCTCAAGATCGGACTCACGCTCAATCTGCGTGCGGAGCCCTTCGAGCTCTTCCTTGAGCGAACGGATTGCGTCGATCGCCTGCTTCTCTTGCTCCCAGTGCTCCCTCATCTGCACCGCCGAAGCGTTGAGTTGCGCGAGTTCGTCATGCAGCGCCTCGAGGCGTTCCGCGGATGCGTCGTCGCTCTCCTTTTCGAGCGCGACCTGTTCGATTTCAAGCTGGAAGATACGGCGCTGCACGACGTCGATCTCGGTCGGCAGCGAGTCAATCTCGATACGCAACTTCGACGCGGCTTCGTCGACCAAATCGATCGCCTTGTCCGGCAAGAAACGCGCCGTGATGTACCGATCGGACAGCACCGCGGCGCTGATCAGCGCAGAGTCTTGGATGCGCACGCCGTGATGCACCTCGTACCGCTCCTTCAAACCGCGCAGGATGCCGATGGTGTCTTCGACCGATGGCTCGCCCACGTAGACCTGCTGGAAGCGACGCTCGAGCGCCGGGTCTTTCTCGACGTACTTGCGGTATTCGTCGAGCGTGGTGGCGCCGATCATCCGCAGCTCGCCGCGAGCGAGCATCGGCTTGATCATGTTGCCGGCGTCCATCGCACCTTCGGCCCCACCGGCACCGACGATCGTGTGCAGTTCGTCGACGAACGTGATGACCTCACCCTCGGCATCGGTGATCTCCTTGAGCACCGCCTTCAGCCGCTCTTCGAACTCGCCGCGGAACTTCGCGCCGGCGAGCATCGAGGCGATGTCGAGCGCGATCAGTCGCTTGTTCTTGAGCCCCTCGGGAACGTCGCCGTCAGCAATACGCGCGGCGAGCCCTTCGACGATGGCGGTCTTGCCGACACCTGGCTCACCGATCAGGACCGGGTTGTTCTTTGTCCGGCGCGACAGCACCTGGATCGTGCGACGAATCTCGTCGTCGCGTCCAATGCCGGGATCGATCTTGCCCTCGGCAGCGCGAGCGGTGAGGTCCTGGCCGTACTTCTCGAGCGCGCCGAACTTCTCCTCGGGAGTCTGATCGGTGATGCGGTGTGAACCACGCACATCCTTGAGCACGACGAGGAGTTCCTCGGAGCCGACGTCGAGACGATCGTTCATCGCGAGCAGCAGGTGCTCGACAGAGAGGAAGTCGTCGCCGAGGTCCTGCTGATACTTCTCGGCATTGCTGACCTTGTTGATCAGCTCCTTGCTCATGCGCG
>JAJCXU010000263.1 GCA_029263275.1 Ilumatobacter sp. | reverse complement strand
CCCTCGACGGTGCAGTAGCCCCGTTCGTCCATTGCCGCGAGGTCGCCCGTGTGGAGCCACCCGTCGCTGTCGATCGCCTCCGCGGTTGCCTCGGGCATGTCGAAGTACTCGTGCATCACGTGGTAGCCGCGCGTCACGTACTCGCCGATCTCGCCGATGGGCAGTGTCTCGCCGGACTCCGGGCTGACGATGCGGACCTCGACGTTTGGCATCGGTGGCCCGATCGTGCCCGACTTGTCCTCGATGGTGTCGGTCGGCCGGGTCATCGAGGCAACCGGTGAGCATTCGGTCTGGCCGAAGACGATGGTGAACGGCGCGCCGAGTTTGTCTTCGAAGATGCGGACGAGCTGTTCGGGGACGAGCGAGCCACCTGAGCACAGCGCCTTGAGTGCCGAGAGATCGGCCTCGGCGAAATCGGGATGTTCGAGAATCGCGACCAGCATCGTCGGAACACCGAGCATCGTGTTCGAGCGGTACGTCGCGCTGAGTTCGATGACGAGCCCTGGATCGAACATCGGCACCAGCACCTGAGTGAGTTGTTTCGCCACACACCCGAGCACCGACATCACGCTGCCGCCGGTGTGGAACAGTGGCATCGTTGCGACGTAGACATCGCCGTCGTCGATACCCAACCGATCGACGTAGTGGTGGCCGTTGTTGATAAGGCCGCGGTGGTGCAGCAACGCACCCTTCGGGAATCCGGTGGTGCCCGAGGTGTACTGCAACATCACGGCGTCGTTCGGTTCGACGGTTGGCAACTCGCCGTCGAACGAGTCGCCGCCGGCGAGGAAGTCATCCCAGTCGTCGAAGCTGATCACGTCCTGGAGGTCCGGGCAGTCGGGTTGCGTTTCCGTCGCCGTGGCCAGCATTGGATTGCCTCGGTGGGACGGCACCACAAAGAGCGCCGTCGACTTGGACTGGGTCAGGACGTAGTGGAGTTCGTGACGCTGGAACGCCGGATTGACGGTGACGATGACCATGCCAGCCAAGGCACATCCGAACTCGAGGAGTTCCCACTCGGGGAGGTTGTGTGCCCAGACCGCGATGTGATCGCCGGGGGAGTAGCGGGCAAGGAGTGCTCTGGCAGTCCGTTCAGCCTCGGCGAGGACTTCGGCATAGGTCCATCGACGTCGAATCGACTCGTCCTCGCCTGCAGCCAGCGGGATGCCTTCGATGAGCGCGACGCGGTCGGGTGCGGCGGCTGCGGCTTCTCGAAGGAGATCGCCGATGGTGATGTCGCGGACTGGCGGCGTCGATTGACCAACGGCATGGGAGATGGTGAGTGGCTGTGCGCTCATGGGATCACAGTACGCGTCGGATCGATGCTGGATCGCAGGCGTGCGTACAGTCGCTGTCATGACCGATGGCGAACCTGTGGTGTTGTACGAAGAGCGCGACGACATCGCGATCATCACGCTCAACCGTCCACATAAGAAGAACACGTTGACCGACGCTGTGATCCAAGGACTGGCGGACGGCATCGACGCGGCAACCAAGTCGAGTGATGTTGCCGCCGTGGTCGTCCGGGGTAGCGGCGGCACGCTGACCGGCGGATACGACCTGACCGCCGCGGCGGACTACTCCAAGAGTGACGAACACCCGCCCGGCTGGTCGACGCCATACGGGGCGAAAGGGCCCAAGCCTCGTGAAGGAGCGTGGGATCCGGTGCGCGACTACCAATTCATGAACAACAACGTCCGGCGGTTCATGAAGATCTGGGAGTGCCCGAAGCCGGTGATCGGCGAGATCTCGGGCTGGGCGGTCGGAGGAGCGACCGACATGGTGCTGTGCGCCGACCTGTTGTTTATGGCCGACGATGCACACATCGGGTACGCCCCCAGCCGTGTCTACGGCACACCGACCACGATGATGTGGGTCCATCGACTCGGCCTCGAACATGCCAAGCAGTTTCTGCTCACCGGCCGGGCGATCGACGCGCCGACCGCGCACCGGATCGGCCTGGTGTCACAGGTCGTGCCCGCCGACGAGATCAGCGCGGCCACCGAGGCCGAGGCCCGCCGATTCGCCAACATCCCGGCGAACCAACTCGCCCTCAACAAGCTGTTGATCAATCAGGCGTATGAAAACATGGGCATGCGCACCTCGCAGATGCTCGGAACGTTCTTCGACGGCATCACGCGGCACACCGAGGAGGCGTACCGCTGGACCGAGGACATCGCCGAGCGAGGGTTCAAACCGGTCATCGCCGATCGTGACGGACCTTGGCAGGACTACAGCCAACGCCCGAACCACAGCTGAGTCACAGTTGTACCCGGCACCGCTGTGACTATCGTTGCGGCGTGCTTGAACGTGACCCGGTGCCTGACACGCTGCGCCAGCGCGCGATGACCGGCGCGAAGCGCGCCGCGGGCGACATGGTCCACCACTGCTGGGACACGATGCGTGAACTCGGCGCCATCGGGCCTGACACACGGCGCGGCAAACGGTTCGGCAAGCTGGGCGCGAACAGCGTGATCTGTTTCCCACCGAACACGTTGTTCAACGAGGAGTACATCCACATCGGCAGCGGCACGATGTTCGGCCCGCAAATCACCTTGTCAGCGGGGATGGTGCCGGGACAAGAAATGATCACCGACCCGGTCATTTCGGTCGGTGATCGGTGCTTGATCGGCAAAGGCAGCGGCATCGTCGGCCACTTGCGGATCACCATCGGGAACGACGTGTGGACCGGTCATCACGTGTACATCACCGACCAGAATCACGGCTACGAGGACCTCGACCTCCCGATTTCACAGCAGGTGATGCCGGAACGGCCGGTGTCGATCGGCGACGGCGCATGGCTTGGCCACGGCACCGTGGTGCTCCCAGGCGCCGCCATTGGACGTCACGTGGTGGTTGGTGCCAACAGCGTCGTCACCGGCGAGCTGCCCGACAACTGTGTGGCGGCCGGCGTTCCCGCCAAGGTGATCAAACAGCTGTAGTCGTCACAGGACCGAACCGTGCGGTGGCGCACAGCTCGGCATGTCGTTGTCACCGGCGAAGGTCTCGATCCGTTCGGTGATGGGC
>JAJCXU010000262.1 GCA_029263275.1 Ilumatobacter sp. | reverse complement strand
CTCGATCAGGTCGGCGAGCAGATTTCGTTCGAGGTCGATGCTGATGCCGTCGGCGAACGCCGGGTGAGCTGACCACATCGAGTAGTACGACGTGCGATCCGCCCACACCTTGTGGAGTCGCTCGATCGCCGGGCCGAGTGTGGCGTCGAGAGCCGCATCGACGTTGTCGGGACCTTCAAGCCCGGTGGGGAGCGGCAGCGGCGTGCCACCGTCGACCAGTACGAGGTTGGTCACCACGTTCCAGTGTCGTTCGGCCGCCATCAACGCGACGTAGGCGCCCATTGAATGGCCTGCGACGAGACACGGCCCACCGACTGCTTCGATCACGCGTGACACGTCGTCGGCGTGCTGTGCGATCCCGAACGGGCCGGGCGCCTCGTAGCTCCGGCCACGACCGCGCAGGTCGAGTGCGATGAGGTTCGCACCGCCCGACAGGTGGTGGGCGACCGGATCCCATGACCAGGCGTTCGAGGTGATGCCATGGACAGCGACGATCGTGGGGGCGCCCTCGATGCCCGCCCAGCGGAGCGCGCCGAGTTCAGCGTCACCGACATCGAACGTGAGGAACTCAGGGCGAAGCGACATGGTCAGATCAGTTGCGCGGTTCGCGAGGCAGGCCGAGCACGCGCTCGCCCAGGATGTTGCGCATGATGTTCGAGGTGCCTCCCATGATCGTGTAGCCCGGACCATACGCGAGGCCTTGCGTGACGTCGTCCCACAGCAGTGCGTCGGCGCCGAATGTGCGTGCAACGAACTCGGCGACACGTTGTTCATGTTCGGTGCAGAAGCACTTGGTGGCAGCCGAGAAGCCCTTGGGAGCCTGGCGGAGCGTCTCACGCGTGACCAAGATGCGTCCGAGGCGGTATCCGATTTCGAGCTGTGCGATCTCCTGGCGGACCTTCGCGTCGGTCGTGTCGGCACGCTCGACTGCCATGTCGAAGAGCGCCTTGTTCGACACCAAACGGTCGACGCCGCCCCGTTCGTGTTCGAGCTGCGTCATCGTCTGCTTGAAGGCCGCGCCCTCGACGCCGACGAGGTTCTCGACGGGCACTCGGGCGTCGGTGAAGAACACCTCACAGAAGTGCTCGTTGGTCGTCATGTCTTTGATGGGCCGGATTTCGATGCCGGGCGTATCCATCGGGACGATGACCTCGGAGATGCCGCGGTGCGGCGGGCCCTCGGAGGTCGTTCGGCAAATCAGGTAGCAGTAGTCGGCGTCGGCAGCGAAGCTGGTCCAGATCTTCTGGCCGTTGACGACGAAGTGGTCGCCGTCGCGCACGGCGGTGGTGGTGAGCGAGGCGAGATCTGATCCCGAGTCAGGCTCGGACATGCCGATGCACCACGTGACCTCGCCTGCGAGCATCGGCGGCAGGAACTCAGCCTGCTGGTCGGCCGTGCCATAGGTGATGAGGGACGGACCCATCTGCCGGTCGGCGAACCACATCGACGCGATCGGTGCGCCGGCGGCGATCATCTCCTCGCCGACGATCAGGCGGTTGATGGCAGGCTGGCCTCCGCCGCCATGCTCGGTCGGCCAGGTCATGCCGATCCAACCGTGGACAGCCATTTCCTTGGCGAACTCTTTGGAGTAGCCATTCATCCACGAGTCGTTGTGGCGCCCGTACTTGGCGACACCCTCTGCAGCGACCGTACGAGCACGTGCGCGCAAATCGATTTGTTCCGGGGTCCAGTCGAAGTCCATTGCTCGCCAGCGTAGGTGCCAGTCGGGTGCGGACTCCAACGAACACGGTGATCCCTGTAGAGGTGCAGCAACACCGTGGACTCACGAGCTGT
This sequence comes from Ilumatobacter sp., assembly GCA_029263275.1. Lineage (GTDB taxonomy): Bacteria > Actinomycetota > Acidimicrobiia > Acidimicrobiales > Ilumatobacteraceae > Ilumatobacter_A. Next base: position 2,106 of record JAJCXU010000262.1, on the reverse strand, counting down.
AGCCCATGCCTGGTGTGCGGGGAAATCGTCGTTCACGATCTGGGAAGACAGGGGGATTCGTGGTAGACAAGTGAAAGACAAGTGCCCGGTCGTCTGCTGCGCGCAGCCACTGCCCGAAGAAGGAACCACATTGAGCAATTCGAAGATCATCTACACGTTCACGGACGAGGCGCCTGCGCTCGCCACCTACTCGCTACTGCCGATCATCGAGGCGTTCGCCGGTGCAGCAGACGTTGGTGTCGAGACACGTGACATCTCGCTCGCCGCTCGGATCCTCGCGGCATTCCCGGATCGGTTGACCGAAGCGCAGCGTGTCCCCGATGCACTCGCGGAGCTCGGCGAGATGGCGCTGACCCCCGAAGCGAACATCATCAAGCTGCCGAACATCTCGGCCTCGGTGCCGCAGCTCAAGGCGGCAATCGCTGAGCTCCAGGCACAGGGCTACGACCTGCCGGAGTACCCCGACGAGGCGCACACCGATGACGAGAAGACGATCAAGGCGACCTACGGCACCGCGATGGGGTCGGCCGTCAACCCGGTGCTCCGCCAGGGCAACTCTGACCGGCGTGCGCCCAAGGCTGTCAAGGACTACGCCAAGGCCAACCCGCACTCGATGGGTGCCTGGTCGAGCGACTCGAAGAGCCACGTCTCGACGATGTCGGCGGGCGACTTCGCCCACAACGAACAGTCGGTCACCCTGGCCGAGGCCGGAACGCTCCGGATCGAGCACGTCGCCGACGACGGTGCGGTCACCGTGCTCAAGGAATCGATCCCGGTGCTCGCTGATGAAGTGGTCGACTCCACCGTGATGAGCGTCGAGGCGCTGCGCACGTTCCTCGATGAACAGATCGCCGACGCGAAAGCGAAGGGCGTCCTGTTCTCGCTGCACCTGAAGGCGACGATGATGAAGGTGTCCGACCCGATCATCTTCGGTCACGCGGTACGTGCGTACTTCGCTGACGTCTTCGCCAAGCACGGCGATGCGTTGGCCGAAGCCGGCGCCAACCCGAACAACGGTCTGGGCAATGTCATCTCATCGCTGAGCAACTTGCCCGCCGACAAGCAGGCCGAGATCGAGGCCGACATCGCCGCAGCGATCGAGAACGGTCCCGACCTCGCCATGGTCGATTCCGACAACGGAATCACCAACCTGCACGTCCCGAGCGACGTCATCGTCGACGCCTCGATGCCGGCGATGATCCGCACGTCCGGTCAGATGTGGAACGCAGCAGGCGAGGCACAAGACGCCAAGGCGACGATTCCGGACAGCAGCTACGCCGGTATCTACCAGGTCGCGATCGACGACTGCATCGCCAATGGCGCGTTCGACCCCACCACGATGGGCACGGTTTCCAACGTGGGCCTCATGGCTCAGAAGGCTGAGGAGTACGGCAGCCATGACAAGACCTTCGAGGCGCCGTCGGCTGGCAGCATCCGCGTGGTCGATACTGACTCCGGAGCCACGGTGATGGAGCAGGCCGTTGCCGAAGGCGACATCTTCCGCGCGTGCCAGGTGAAGGACGAACCGATCCGCGACTGGGTCCGGCTCGCCGTCAGCCGTGCCCGTGCTACTGGTGCGCCCGCGATCTTCTGGCTCGACGCGAACCGGGCGCACGATGCGCAGCTGATCGCCAAGGTCAACGAGTACCTCAAGGACCATGACACCGATGGGCTGACCATCGAAATCATGTCGCCCGTCGAGGCCACCAAGTACTCCGTCGACCGGATGCGGGCGGGCGAGGACACCATCTCGGTCACCGGCAACGTGCTGCGCGACTACAACACCGACCTGTTCCCGATCCTCGAGCTCGGCACCAGCGCCAAGATGCTCTCGGTCGTCCCACTGCTCAATGGTGGTGGCCTGTTCGAAACTGGCGCCGGAGGCTCGGCACCCAAGCACGTGCAGCAACTGGTCAAGGACAACTACCTCCGCTGGGACTCCCTCGGTGAGTTCCTCGCGATTGCCGTGTCATTCGAACATCTGGCCGAAGTCACCGGCAATGCTTCGGCGAAGATCCTCGGCGAAACGCTCGACGCCGCCACTGGTCAGCTGCTCACGAATGGCAAGTCACCCGCTCGCCGTCTCGGCAGCCTCGACAACCGCGG
>JAJCXU010000261.1 GCA_029263275.1 Ilumatobacter sp. | reverse complement strand
CGACGGGACCATCTCTGTCTCCGACGACCTCGACGAGGTGCGGCGCTTCGCCACATTGATCGGCGGCCGCTACATGGGGGCCGACCGGGCCGACGAGTTCGGTGAGCGCAACGGTGTGCCCGGCGAACTCCTCATTCGGCTCCGACCAACCAAGGTCACCGCCGGTTTCGACGTATCAGACTGAATCGCTACGAATCCCGTCGAGCCGTCAGGGCGTGCCTGGGCTGAACGGTTTCAGTCAGTGCTCGACGTTGAGCGCCGACTTGACCGCCGGCGCGACTTCGGTGCCAAGGAGCTCGATAGATCGCTGCATGCCCTGGGTGTCGAACGCAGCCGAACTCATCTGGAAGGTGACCCGGGAGATGCCGCCGAGGTCGTCGTTGGTCGCAAGGATCTTGTCCGCGACGGTCTGTGGGCGACCAACCAGAAACGCACCGTGTGGGCCGCACATGGCATCGAACTGCTCGCGCGATCCGGGCGGAAAGCCCCGTTCTCGACCGATGCCAGAGATCATCCGAAGCCAGCCGGGGAAGAAGCTGTCGCGAGCCTCCGCGTCGGTGTCACCAACGAAGCCCATCGCATGGACGCCAACCTTGAGTGTCTCTGGGTCGTGTCCAGCGCTTCGTCCGGCCTCCCGATAGAGGTCGACGAGCGGACGGAACCGTTCGAAGCTGCCACCGATGATCGCCACCATGAGCGGAACGCCGAGCGTGCCAGCCCGTGCGAACGACTCGGGCGTGCCGCCCACCCCGAGCCAAATCGGGATCTCGGTCTGGTGTGGTCGCGGGTATACCCCCTGGCCAGTCAGCGGCGCACGGAATTTGCCGCTCCAGGTGATCTTCGTGTCGTCGCGCAGCTTGAGCAGCAGGTCGAGTTTCTCGACGAACAGTTCGTCGTAGTCGTGCATCGAGAAGCCGAAGAGGGGATACGCCTCGGCGAATGACCCGCGGCCGACGACGATCTCGGCCCGGCCGCGAGAGATGAGGTCGACGGTGGCGAAGTCTTGGAAGACCCGAACCGGGTCTGCCGCGCTCAGCACCGTGACCGCGCTGGTGAGCCGGATCTGGCGAGTGCGTGCGGCAGCGGCGGCCAAGATGATGGCAGGTGACGCGTCGAGGAACTCGGCGCGATGATGTTCGCCGATGCCGAAGGAGTCGAGCCCGACGCGATCGGCGGTCTCGACTTCCAGGAGCAACGCCGCCATGCGATCGGCGCCGGTCATCACCTGGTTGGTTGCTGGATCAGGCAGTGCTGCAGCGAAGCTGTCAATTCCGATTTCCATGACGATCCGTCCCTCAAATGAAGAGTTCAGTATGCACCCGATTCATTGCGCACGCAACAAAAGGCAGCGACGTTCGCTCCTCCGGCCGGGTGCGCCGTCACCGAGCCCGTTCACCGACCCTGACCTCGACCGCCCCGTCAGCCTGGCGCACAGCGCGGAAGTCTCGGGGTGATTGGCCGACGACGCGGCGGAAGAAGCGGGCGAAGTAGGACGGGTCGGAGAAGCCCAAGTCGTTGGCGATCACGCTGACGCTGACGTCGGTGAAGGTCAGTCGCCTTCTTGCTTCCAGGGCGAGGCGCGCTTGCAGCATCTCGAAGGCGGTCGCTCCGGCGACGTCGTCGCACAGCCGGTTGAGCGAACTCTCGGACAGGTGCAGTTGCTCGGCATACCAACTCACGGGGCGGTGGTTGGTGAACTCCGATTCGATCAGTTGACGCAACGACCTGAACGCGCCGGCTCCGGCAGCGGCAGGAGCTGCACCTTGAGCGTCGACCTGGCGCGCCAGCATCACGAGCACACCTTGCGTCAGCCAGTTCACCATCGACTCGTGCGCCGTATCGACGGCCCGCTGTTCCTCCAGCAACTGATCGCATGAGGCTCCGAGTCGGACTGCGACCTGGGGGTCGATCTCGAGCGCGACGGGGTGGTCGAACAGCAGGGTTCTGATCCAGCCGCCCATCGCCGCGCTGTCGAGTTGGCCGTCGGCAACCATCAACACGAAGCCGCTCGATTGGGGTCCGAACTCGAAGGAGTGGATCACGCCCGGAGGGATCGTGGCCATCGCTGGGGCGGTCAGCGCATGTGTGCTGTCGTCGAACTGGACGGTGACATCGCCGGTCAGGAAAAGTGCTACCTGTGCGAGGCCGACGTGGGTGTGGGCGTCGATCGTCCAGTCCTGCGGTTCGCTGCGATCGCGCAGCGCCTCGACGTGTACGAACTCCACGGGGAGGGCGCCAACTGGCTCGCCGTACAAGTGATAGCGAGGGATTGGGCCGCTCAGCTCGTCATCACTCATTGCTCAGATCTCCCGTGTGCTGGTCAGCGAGTCGTCCATGCTCCCTGTTTAGGACGCACGGCTGCGTGACGGGATAGTACCGGAAGTCGGGTTGATCGTCTCTTCACACGGTGACCCCTGACACTTACCATCGACAACGTGTTCAGCTTTGACCCGTTCTCCGCCCAGACCGACGCCGACCCGTTCCCGGCGTACACGGCACTGCGCAACGAGCACCCGTGCTTCTGGAGCGAGGACGCTGGGATGTGGGTGCTGTCGAGATACGAGGACGTCGTCACCGCACTCAACGACTGGGAGACGTTCTCCTCGGCCGACGGCAACATGATGACCGAGTTGCCCGGGCGAGCCGGCAGCACACTCGGCACCACCGATCCCCCGCACCACGACCGCCTCCGAGGGCTGATCCAGCACGCCTTCATTCGCCGCAACCTCGGCAGCCTCGAAGACCCGATTCGCGACATCGCCGAAGCAGCCGCGGCGCCGCTCGCCGACCGTGAACAGTTCGACTTCATCGAGGACTTCTCTTCCAAGTTCACCGTGCGGGTGTTGTTCGCAGCGCTCGGCTTACCGATGGGCGACGAGCAGATGGTCCGCGAGAAGGCCGTACTGATGGTCCAGAACGATCCGGTCACACGGGAGAAGGGCCCCGAGCACATCGCTGCGTATGAATGGATGCAGGACTACGCATCCACGGTGATCGCCGAGCGGCGACGCAACCCGCAGGACGATCTGATCAGCCACTTCGCCGAGGCCGAAATCGATGGCGATCACCTCGACGAGCGGGAGGTGTTGCTGACCACAACGACGTTGATCATGGCCGGGGTGGAATCGCTCGGCGGCTTCATGTCGATGTTCGCACTCAACATGGCCGACTTCCCCGAGGCCCGACGCCAGTGCGTTGCCAACCCCGACCTCCTCCGCAACGCCATCGAGGAAT
>JAJCXU010000260.1 GCA_029263275.1 Ilumatobacter sp. | reverse complement strand
GTGGTGCTGCGGTCGGCGCACCCCGAGTGGTTCATCGCCCATTTCGATGTCGAGGCCATTCAGCAGATGCCACACGATCGACCGGCGCCGAGTGAATTGAACAGCTTCCACCGAATGTGCGAGGCGTTGCGCACGATGGCGAAACCCACGATTGCGTTGATCGAAGGCCGCGTCGGTGGCGGTGGCAACGAGTTGGCGATGAGTTGCGATATGAGGTTCGCTACACCGGCGGCGGTGTTCAACCAACCGGAAGTCGCGCTGGGCATCTTGCCTGGCGGCAGCGGAACCGTGCGCGCTCCGCGATTGCTCGGTAGGGGCCGTGCGCTCGAGTTCATCCTGGGTTGCGATGACATCGACGCAGCAACCGCTGAACGGTGGGGATTGATCAACCGAGTCGTCGAGGCGGACGCGATCGGCGCATTCGTCGACCGGTTGGCCGCCCGAATCGCCGGCTTCCCGCCGGCAGCGGTGGCCGCGGCCAAGGCGAGCGTGCTGCGCTCGGAGCAACGCATCCACGGCGAACTACTCGCCGAAGCCACGGCGTTCAACGCACTGCTCGGGATGTACGACACCCACACTGCGCTGGCCAACTTCATGGATCGCGGAGGCCAGACTCCGGAGGGCGAGCGTCGTCTGGGTGATCTGGCCGCCGAACTTGGGAACGACGGGTGACGGGGCGGCATCCGCAGACCGACAGGCTTCATCGTGTCGGCCTCATGGCCGTGCTGCTCGTCGCCGCGGCGTGTACTCCGTCGACCGACGTGGCGACCGAACGGTCCGACCAGATTGGGTCGGCGATCAATACCCCGATCGCCCCACCGGCGAGCGAGCTCGAATGGTCGTCGTGCGAGGCCTTCGGCATTCCCGGTCCGGACGTCGTGGGCACCCGCGGTTGGGAATGCGCCACGCTGACCGCACTGATGGATCCGTTCGATTCCTCGGCCGATGACACCGTCGACTTGGCGTTGACCCGACACGCAGCAACCGGGGATCGGCGTGGCTCGTTGCTGATCAACCCGGGCGGTCCCGGCGGAGCCGGCACCGAATTCGCGTGGGGGATTCGGTCGGCGTTTCCGATCGAGATTCTGCGTGCCTTCGACATCGTGTCGTGGGATCCGCGCGGCGTGGCCAACTCGCTGCCGAACATCTCGTGCGGCGACGATCCCGACATCGACGGTGACTTCCTGATGGTGGAGTGTGCCGAGGCGACCGGCCCGCTCGCGGCGCACCTCGCTGCTCCGTATTCAGCCGGCGACATGGAGGCAATCCGTGTGGCGCTCGGCGAGCCCCGGCTCGACTACCTCGGCTACAGCTATGGAGCCACGCTGGGGGCCGCATACGCAGCTCAGTACCCCGACACGGTGGGACGATTCGTGCTCGATGGCGTGACCGACCCATTGATCGGGTCGACCGGTGCCTTCTTCGAAGATGGTTTCCCCTACTACGCAGAAGACGGCATCCCGAGCGCGATTCAGCGGTTCGCAGAGCTTTGCGATGCGAGTGACCGGTGTGGGCTTGGTGCCGACAGCGCATCGACGCTCGACGGGATCGTCGACACGATCGGAGACCTGCCGACCGACGACTTCGCCGGGGCTCCCGACGTCGTCCATGACGACGTCTATGCCGAGCTGATCGCATCGTCGATGAGCTACTCCGGCGACTGGGAGCTCTTGGCCACCGCTCTTGCCGATGCATCAGGCGGCGACGCGTCAGCGATTGCTTCGCTCGTGATGACCGACGAAGCGATTCCTTCCGACGCACTCGACGAACCAGCAACGTCATTCGAAGTCGCGAACATCGTGATCTACTGCGCCGACTTCCGGCATGTCATCAGTGACTGGACGTATTGCGACGGCCTCCCGCGCAACGACCACACGCTGGCACCGGTGGAGGAGGTCGACGTGTCGACTCCGATCCTCGTGATCGGCACAGCGTTCGACCCGTCGACGCCGGGCAAGCATGCGCCGGTCTTTGCTGATGCGCTCGGCGATGCTGTCGACATCGCCTGGAATGGTGTCGGCCACACTGCGTTCCCCGCTCCGACGGAGTGCATCAACGATGCTGTGGTGCAGCAACTGCTCGATGGGGTGTCGCCTGTCGATGGGCTCGAGTGTCCGTTCCTCGATCAAGCCGGCGCGGAGCCTTCCGACGAGGAACTCGGCGACATTCTGTTTGGTCACGGAGACGTCGAAGCCGAGCGACTGCTCGCTGGCGTCTTCCAGTTCGGGATCGGTCTCGATGCCGAATCGTCGCAGTGTGCAGCTCGTCGTGTGAACCAGCTCGATGATCGAACGATCAGCCACGTGGTCCTGGCCATCACCTCAGCCGAGGGCGACGCCGCGATCGGCGACGCGCTCGCGACCTGCTGAATCAGCTCAGCGAGACGGGCATCGAGGCTTCGGCGCGGACCTTGGCGTAGAAGTCATTGCCCTTGTCATCGACGACGATGAAGGCGGGGAAGTTCTCGACCTCGATCTTCCAGATCGCTTCCATGCCCAGTTCGGCGTATTCGAGCACGTCGACCTTCTTGATGTTGTCGAGGGCGAGGCGTGCCGCAGGGCCACCGATCGAGCCGAGATAGAACCCGCCGTTGTCGTTGCAGGAGTCGGTGACTTGCTGCGAACGGTTGCCCTTCGCCAGCATCACCATGGAACCACCAGCCGCTTGGAACTCGGGTACGTAGGAGTCCATTCGGCCGGCGGTTGTGGGGCCGAACGAACCAGACGCGTAACCCTCGGGGGTCTTGGCCGGCCCGGCGTAATAGACCGCGTGGTCTTTCCAGTACTGCGGCATCTCTTCACCTGCGTCGAGACGTTCCTTGATCTTGGCGTGGGCGATGTCGCGAGCGACGATCATCGGCCCCGACAGCATCACCTGAGTGGTGACGGGCAGCTCAGCGAGCGTGGCGCGGATCTCGTCCATCGGCCGATTGAGGTCGATGTGGACGGGCTCGGCGTCGAGGAGGTCCTCGGATCCGACAGCGGGAAGGAATCGTGCGGGGTCGGTCTCGAGTTGTTCGAGGAAGAGGCCGTCAGCGGTGATCTTGCCCCTCGCCTGACGATCGGCCGAACATGACACGGCCATGCCGACCGGGCACGACGCGCCGTGGCGGGGGAGTCGGATGATGCGAACGTCGTGGCAGAAGTACTTGCCACCGAACTGTGCGCCGACACCCGTGCTCTGTGCGAGCTGCAGCACCTTCGCTTCGAGTTCGAGGTCGCGGAACGCATGGCCGGAGGCCGAGCCGGTGGTGGGGAGTGTGTCGAGGTAGCGCGCCGTGGCGAGCTTGGCGGTCTCGACGGCGATCTCTCCTGACGTGCCGCCGATGACGATGCCGAGGTGGTACGGAGGACACGCCGAGGTGCCGATCCCCTGGATCTTGTCGAAGATCCACGGCAGCAGGGTGGCTTCGTTGAGCAGGGCCTTGGTCTCTTGGAACAGGAAGCTCTTATTGGCCGAGCCGCCGCCCTTGGCCATGAACAAGAACTTGTAGGCATCGCCGTCGATCGCATTGATCTTGATCTCGGCCGGCAGGTTCGTGCCCGTGTTCTGCTCGGTGTACATGTCGAGCGGCGCCATCTGGCTGTAGCGCAAGTTCGACGTGAGATAGGTGTCGGCGATGCCGTGCGCGATCTGTTCCTCGTCACCGCCGCCCGTGAACACGAACTGCCCCTTCTTGCCTTTGACGATGGCGGTGCCGGTGTCCTGGCACATCGGGAGCACGCCGCCCGCAGCAATCGATGCGTTCTTCAGCAAGTCGAGTGCCACGAAACGGTCGTTGTCGGACGCCTCGGGGTCGTCGAGGATCTTGCGCAGCTGTTCGAGGTGACTCGTGCGGAGATAGTGCGCGATGTCGCGCATCGCCTCGGCAGTCAGCTTGCGGATCGCTTCCGGCTCGACCTTCAGGAAGGTCCCTTCCGGAGTGTCGAACGTCGAAACGCCGTCGGTGGAGACGAGGCGGTACTCGGTCTCGTCCGGCCCCATTGGGAACATTTCGGTGTAGTCGAAGTCAGCGTCAGCCATACCTTCGAGCCTACGTCTGAGCGGTCCCCCGAGCGAAGTGAGCCCGGACGGATTACTCGGCTTGGAAGACGAGGTCGACCTGCTCGTCGACCTCGTCGAGCTGGACCATCTCGCCGCCCTTGAACACCGAGTCGAGGAATCGCGCGGCAAACGTGTTGGTGATTGCTTGGGCACGCTCGATCGGCATGTCGTCGGGCTCGCAGCCTTCGTCGGCAGAACCGGTGATCGTGTCGACGATGATCTCCGGGACGTCGGGCAGTGTCGGAAGAAAGTCCTGGTAGGCGCAGACATCGGTGAAGGTCTGGTGTTCAGCGGCGATGAGGTCGACGCGATATGACGGCGAGCTTGCCGACTGATTCCAGGGTCGGGTGACGTTCGGGTCGATCGGCGTAGTGGTGTCGTCGGTGCCGGCCATCACGAGAGCTGGAATTCTGATCGAGAGCAGCTGATCGTCGGAAAGGCCGCCGGTTGCTGGAGCGAGTGCCACGATGGCCGCGACGCGTTCGTCGGCCACGAACTCACCGACGTCGTTTGAGAATCCTGAGGCCATGGCATAGGCGGTGAATCCGCCGAACGAGTGCCCGGTGACCGCGACCTGTCCGGGGTTGACGCTGCCGACGAATCCGACGGTTTCGATGCTCTCAGGGTCGAGGAAGGCGTCGATCACTCGCGTGACGTCGTTGGGTCGGTTGAAGGCACTGATCGAGATGTCGACTTCAGTGTCGAGGAGGCGATCAGCGCCGGTGTTGCCGGTGTGGTCGGGCGCGGCGACGATGTACCCGTTGCTGGCCAGCGCCTCGGTGTAGTTCGAGTGGATGTATCGGAGTCCACCGGAACCGTGCGAATAGACGATGAGTGGGAACGGGCCGTCGGAGGAGATCGCACCAGCCTCGGCCGTGAACGCAACAGGCGACTCGTAGTAGACGCCGGGGATGAGCGTGTATTGGTGCGCGACCGGCTCGGCAATCGATTGGTCGCCGAGCGGAAACCACACGTCGACCGTGAGATTTCGATCGCCGCCGGAGGTGTCGGCGACGGTGATGGTCTTCACTCCCACCTCGTAGTCGCCGTATGCAAGGTCGAGCTCGATGTCTGGTGCACTCTCCGGCTCCGGCGGGTCGGTTTCGACCGGTGCTTCGGTCTCGACGGGTGCTTCGGTGTCGGCGGGCGTCTCAGTCTCGACCGGTGCTTCGGTTTCGACGGGTGCCTCGGTCTGAGCGGGTGCCTCCGTCGCTGGCGGCGTGTCGGTTGCGGGCGTTGTTGCGGCAGCGTCCTCGTCGGACCCGGCACACGAGGCGGCCACGAGAGCGAGCCCGGCGAGGGTCGCGGTGACTCGCGTGATGGAGCGGGCGGCGCGGTGGGTGGATCGCATCGGGTCACTCTGCCACGACTCTGAGGCACAAGCGAGGTCGGGACCCCTGTGAGCTGGAGTGATGTTGCGGCTCAGCAGTCGACGATGGCGCATCGCAAGGCGAATGCGTGGCTTCCGGCATCGGGAGCGAGGAGGTAGGTCGGACGGTTGATCGTCGTCACGCGTCCGTCCCACCGGTTGTGCGACAGGCCGATCACGTGATCGCCATCGGCGGTGCCGGGGACCCACGATGCGAAGTACGTGTTGCAGACGGATTTGGTGCACTTCGTCGGCGCCGGGAGGCGGGCATAGTTCGTCCACGGTCCGTGGGCGGTTGGCGCCCGATCGAGGTAGATCGTGTCGCCGAACCAGTCGCCGACCTTGGTCACGGCGAGAAACTCGCCGTCGGTGAAACGCACCTGGGTGGGGTTGATCGAGCGGCCTGCGCCAGGCATCACGCTGACCGCTCGGTTCGCGTCGGCCTGCCAGCTGGTCCCATCCCAATAGCTCAGCGAGTTGAACAGTTGCCCCTTCGGCACTCGGGCAACGGGAACGTTGCCAGCACAGCTGAGGTCGTGTGCCGGCACGCCGTACGGGCCGATGTCCCAGCCGAACTGGCGATGACAGTGGCCGTATAGGTACGTCCAAGAATCGTCGGACGTGACCGAGAATCCGTAGAGCTGCGACGATGAGCCTGGCGGGATACCGGCAAACGTGACATTCATCGAACTCAGGTTGATGCCGACAATGCGCGTCCGCACTGGGTCGGCAGCGGACAGATAGAGCGCACCGTGCTCGAACATCTCAGCGACATACACATACAGATTCCCATCGGTGCCGAGCTCGGCGCCGAGTGGCCAGAACCAATGCCCATACGTCGTGGTCTGGTCAGCAAGGAGCCACTCCTTGGGGTCCTCGGTGGTGCCGGACCGGAGCACGGTGAAACACGACCCAGTTTGGAGCACGCCGATGTTGTGCAACAGTCGTTCGGTGGGCGGTGGGGGATCCTCGGGATCCACGGGCTCTGGCGGTTCCTCAGGGGGTGGAAGCCTGATCGTTGCGTCTTGGAAGAGCCACAGGGTGCGTCCGTCGGGCAGCGGCACGGCGCGCTGGTAGTCCGCTGCGATGATCCCGCCCGGCTCGCTCTCGAACATCGTGGTCAACGATGCCGGCGAGCTCGATCCGAGGCAGACGTCGGCGGCCGAGGCGAGTCGGTCGGGAGCGCTCAATGTGCCGAGCACCGCGACGAGTGACAGCACGAGTGCGACCGCCACCACAGTGGGAAGGCCAGGCCATCGTCGGTGCCGGGCGTGCGCTCTCGGTGTTCGGTCGCCCGCCATCAGCGACGAAGCTAGGCCACTCGCGTCCCCCGCGCACGTCGTGTGCAGGGATTATCGGTCGCGGTGCGCTCAGACGAGTGTGCGGACCAGGAGCGCAGTGGCACTCAGGAGACACAATGCGAGGACGGCGGGGCGGACCAATTCGGCGTTCAGGCGATGCTTGATCCGACGTGCCGTGATGATGCCGAGCAGCACCGCCGGGCTGAGGACGGCGGTCAACTCGAGAGATCGGCGACTGACCTCGCCAGCCAGGACGAGGGCGACCAACGACATCACGGCGCCGACGGTGAAGAACGCAGAGATGGAGGCGCGCATCGTCGCTGGCGTGTCGTGCTGATAGGTCAACGCCACTGGGGGGCCACCGACGCCCGTGGTGGTTGCCATGAAACCTGACGCGCTCCCGGCGAGGAGCAGCACGCCCGGGCCCGCTACGAACTTGCGGCCGATCGCCGACACGATCACGGCAGTGATGACCGACCCGGCGACCAGCAACCCCAGTGCCGTGTCGCTGAAGCTCGAGACGACCAGTGCAGCGATGATCACACCGGGAATCCGGCCAATCAACAGCAGCCCGGTGCCGCCTCGGTCGATGTGCTCGCGCTCGGACCAGGCCACCGACCCGGAGAGCGGAATGACCGAGATCATGATGGCGACCGGGATGAAGTCGGTGTCGGCCAGCGCCAGCACCGGAGATGACAGCATGCCCAGCCCGATGCCGAGCGACGCCTGCACGGTCGTGCCGACATACACGACGAGCACGCACGCGAGCGCGGCGAGGAGCGGGAGTCCGTCGACGGTCATTCAGCGATCCTTCATCCGCTTGGGAGCAGCGCTGGCAGGGTCATCTGGCCACCGATGCTTCGGGTAGCGACCGGCCATCTCCTTGCGCACCTCAGACCAGGAACCTGCCCAGAACCCAGGCAGGTCGGCAGTGACCTGGATTGGCCGGTCCGCTGGCGACAGCAGCTCGAGACGAATCGGTCGCCCGCCCGCGGTGGGGTGGGTGGTGCTGCCGAACAGGTCTTGCACTCGTACCGAAGCAGTGGGCTGCTCGCCCGAGTAGTCGATCGTCGCGGACCGGCCAGTCGGAAGCGAGAGCGCCGCAGGCGCGAGATCGTCGAGTTGTGCGCCTTCGGGCCATGGCAGCTGAGACCGAAGCACCGTGGTGAGATCGAGCTGTTCGAGGTCGGCGCGCCCGCGCGCTCCCGGGAGATATGGGCCGAGCCACGTGTCGAGCGAGGCGAGCAAGGTGCCGACCGACCAGTCGGGCCACGGCTCGCCCACGTTGGCGTGGAGAAACGCCACCCGTTCGCGCAGGCTCGTTGCGGTCTTCGACCAGCCGAGTACACGAAGTTCAGTGTTCCGGACACGATCGAGCAGGGCTGCGGTCGTGGCGTCACCGGCAGCGG
>JAJCXU010000259.1 GCA_029263275.1 Ilumatobacter sp. | reverse complement strand
CGTTCGCGCTGGGCTCGGTCGAGCAGGTTCTGACGCTTGCCGTCGAACTCCTCGAAGGCCTCGCGGGCGTGCTGCTTGGCGAGCTCACGTTCGGCGAGGAATGCTGCCCAGCCGCCGGAGAACCAGGTCGCACGATGGCTGTGGTGATCGATTTCGACCACGTCGGTCACGGTCCGTTCGAGGAACGTTCGGTCGTGACTCACCACCAGCACCGGTGCGTCGAGGCCGAGTACCCACTCTTCCAGGCGCGCCAAACCATCGTGGTCGAGATCATTCGTTGGTTCGTCGAGGAGTACGACGTCAAACCGCGACAGCAACAGCGAGGCGAGCGACGAGCGGGCGGCTTCACCACCCGACAGCGTGGCCGTCGGTTGATCGATGAGGCGGTCGCCGAGCCCGAGCGATGCCCACACTTCGCCGATGCGCGCATCGAAGTCAGCAGCACCGAGTGCGAGCCACCGGTCGAGGGCGTCGGCATACCGATCGTCAGCACCAGCCGAACCATCAGCGAGACCCTGCGTCGTGGCGTCGAGTTCTTGTTGTGCTGCCGCGACACCCGTCCGTCGCGCGAGGAATTGTCTGACCGTCTCATTCTCCGAACGGGCGGGTTCCTGCGGTAGGAGGCCGACGTTTGCCGACGGCGGAGTGATCGCAACCGACCCGCTGTCCGGGGCAATCGAGCCGGCAAGCGTGGCGAGCAACGTCGATTTGCCGACGCCATTGGGACCGACCAAGCCCACGCGGCGACCGGGGCCCAGCGTGAGGTCGACGGCATCGAGCACGGTGAGTGGACCGCGAGAAACAGAAACAGAACGGGCGATGAGCGAAGCAGCCATGGGGCGCCTTTCAGGAGAGCGAACGGACGGTGGGTTCAGCTCTGGTTCTTCATCGCCGTGAACGGTACCACCCCACTCACGTCCGGACCGGGTGCAAAATGTGAGCGACCGCTCACGTCCGGACCGGGTGCAAACGTGAATCTGGGAGGGCGCGCACAATTGTGACCGGTCGGGAGTTGTGCCCCATCACCTGGGTCGCCAGACTCGGACCCCTCCCATGTCGACCGTCACCCTCCGCCCGTGGCAGCGCGCTGCGTTCGATCTTTTTCGCGCCAACACCGGTCCGGACTACCTGGCGGTCGCCACACCTGGCGCCGGCAAGACGACTTTTGCGCTCACCTGTGCCCGGGCATCGCTCGCCGACGAGAACCGTCCGCTGATCGTTGTCGCCCCGACCAGCCACCTCAAGATCCAGTGGTCGCGTGCGGCTCACCGCATGGGCCTGCAACTCGATCCCGACTGGTCCCCGGGCGATGGTCTGGCCCGCGACGTGCACGGCCTCGTCACCACGTATCAGCAGCTCGCGATGGGCAGCGCGGCGAAGAAGCTCGCTGGGCTCTCTGCTGAAGCATTCGTCATCCTCGACGAGATCCACCACGCCGGCCACGAAAAGGCCTGGGGCGACGGCGTCCGCAAGTCGTTCGGGCACGCCCACAAGCGCCTCTCACTGTCCGGCACGCCGTTCCGCAGCGACGCCGCTCAGATCCCGTTCGTTCGGTACGACAACACCGCGGAAGGCGAGTTGGCCCACGCCGACTACACCTACGGCTACGCCGACGCGTTGCGCGACGGCGGTGTCGTGCGGCCGGTCTACTTCCCGCGTGTCGACGGCGAGATGGAATGGACCTCGGCGTCGGGAGACACCGTGTCGGCGAACTTTCAGGACGAGCTGACCAAAGATCAGTCCTCGATGCGCCTGCGCACAGCTCTGAGCCTCGAAGGCGAGTGGATGCCAGCGGTGCTCAAGAAGGCCAACGACCAGCTCCGCAACATCCGCTCCGAGCAGCGCGACGCCGGCGGCCTCGTCATCGCCACCGACCAAGAGCACGCTCAGCACATCGCGATTCTGCTCCGTGACCGATTCGGCGTTCCCGCCGACGTGGTGGTCAGCGACGACCCGGGCTCATCGAAGAAGATCGCGGAGTTCAGCGACAACGATCGGCCGTGGCTGGTGTCGGTGCGGATGGTGTCCGAGGGCGTCGACATCCCTCGCCTGCGAGTTGGCGTGTTCGCCACAACCACCTCCACCGAGCTGTTCTTCCGCCAGGCGGTCGGCCGCTTCGTGCGTTGGCAGGCAGGCCGGACGAGTCAGAAGGCCTACGTCTACATCCCGGACGATCCACGCCTTCGTGCGCATGCGTTCACCATCGCCGAGGCGCGGCGCCACGTGCTGCGTCCACCCGGCAAAGGCGATGACGACGACTTCCAGCCTGACGGCGGCCTCGAAAGCCAGGTCCACGACGACGACATGGAGCAGATGTCACTCTTCTCGGTCGTGGCGTCGACAGTCACCGACATCACCATGCACACCGTCGGCGAAGACGGCAAGCACCTCGACGGCATCGAATTCGAACCCAACTTCTCTCCGGAAGACCTGGGAATGGTCGCCTACGACGACGAGCCCGATCCACCTGATCCGTTCTTCTCGGATGACCCATCACTCGGGCTCGACCTCCCGGAGATCCCCACCGCGGCAGGGCTGATCCCGCATGGATCGATGAGCGTCGCGGAGATCAAGGATGATCTGCGAACCCGCAATGCACACGTGGCGAAGCGGCTCGTCGACATGACCGGATGGAATCACGCCAAGGTGCAGGGCGAGATGAACCGCATCGCTGGCGTCGCCCGCGTGGCGAGTGCAACGAACGAACAACTCGGCCGCCGCCTGCGCTACGCCGAGAGCTGGCTCCGCCGCCTCCAACGTTCCTAACACCCCGCCCCGCCCCCGCACGGGTGCGTGCGACAACCGGAGGGAGGGCGGGGCGGCCGGTGGATCGAGGGCCGCTAGATTGGCCAGATGCCAAACCCGGGCGAGCACCATCCAGCGTTTGAGGAGTACTGCGAGTGCATCTTCGAACTGCAGGAGGACGATGTCGACGTCATCCAAGCCCGCATCGCTGAGCGTCTGCAGGTCAGTCGACCAGCAGTGTCGGAGATGATGAAGCGGCTCGAGGCCGAAGGTCTCATCACCGCCGACAAGGCAATCGTTCTCACCCCGGTTGGCGAACGACTCGCCGTGCAGGTCGTGCGGCGCCATCGGCTGGCCGAACGGTTCCTCACCGATGTTCTGAAGCTGTCGTGGGCCGAGGCACACCACGAAGCTGGACGCTGGGAACACGTCATCAGCGATTCAGTCGAGCAGGCGATGGTCGAGTTGCTCGGCGACCCGACCACCTGCCCGCACGGCAACCCCATCCCGGGTTCGGGCTACGAAGCCCGGCCCGATTCCGGCCCCTTGTCAGATGTCGCTGTGGGAGAACCCTTCACCGTTCGGCGAATCACCGAGGAACTCGAATTCGAGCCCGGTCTCCTCGAATTCCTCGAAGCATCTTCCATCCAGCCGGGCAATGTCGGCACGGTCACCGCGTTGTCACCGGACGGCACACTGACCGTCGAGATCAAGGGCCAGCACATCGGCGTCGGCTCGTTCGCGAGTGAGCGGATTCTGGTCACGGCGTGATGCCACGCCAACTGATGGTTGCCGGGTGCATTCTGCTCCTCGGTGCCTGCTCCACCACCGTCGACGACGCTGAGACCGACACGTCCGCCACCGCCGATGTCACCGACGTTCCCGAGGGAGCCGAACCCGCGCTCGAGAGCGGGGAACTGATCGAAGGGGGCGTCATCGTCGACGCTGACGCGCCGACCTCGACCATTGCCCTCACCGGCTCGGCGGCCGACCTGCTCCCCGAGATGTCGATCGAGATGAGTCGTCTCGGATCACAAGTGGCAGAGGGCGATGGCGACGACGCAACCCTCGCCCGCATCGAACAGATCTGGGAGCGCATTCGACCCGAGATCGAGCGCGACCGACCCGAACTCCTCAATGGGCTCGGGGCCACGATCGACATGGCTCGCACGTCCGTCGAGCGCACTCGACCAGCCGACGCGGACAAGGCCTTCAGTCTGCTCACCGACCTCGTCGATCAGTTCACCGGCGACGGCTGAGTCACAGTCGTACCCGGCCCCGCTGTGACTGAGTCACAGCTGTACCCGGCCCCGCTGTGACTGAGTGGTGATCTAGCGGAGGGGTTCGGGGAGTTCGTCGGCGTGGACGACCGTGAGGCGTTGCGTACTGCGAGTCAGCGCGACGTAGAGGGCGCGCATGCCGTGCTCGATGCTGTCGACGATTGCTGAGGGTTCGACGACGACGACGCCGTCGAGCTCGAGGCCCTTCACGACACTGACCGGCACCAGGGTGACGCCCGAGTCGAGCCCCGTGCGAGTCGCGGTGCCGTGATTGATGCCCGCCTCGGTGAGCGCCACAGAAAGATCGTCGATGATCTGGTCGGGAGCAACGATGCCAAGGCTCGCACCGGGGATGGCCTCAGCGAGCGCAAGCACTTCCTCGGCGACGGTCTTTCCGAGCAGCGCGGTCGACGGCGCACGCACGATGGTCGGCGACACGTCACCGACGCGCACGGATTCAGGTGCTCGGAGCGACGGCGTGGCCACTGCCATCACCTTGTTCGCCATCTCCATGATCTGGCCGGGGATGCGGTAGCCGACCGAGAGCCCGATGACACGGGCCGGCTTGCGATCGGGCAGGTGCGCGAGCACGTCTTCCCACTCGTTCGGAGCAAGTGGGCCAGTCGCCTGAGCGAGGTCTCCCACGATGGTCATCGCACCGTTCAGCGAACGGCGCATCGCCATCTTCAGCTGCATCGGCGTGAGGTCTTGGACCTCGTCGATGACGATGTGCCCGTAGGTGCGAATCTCGTCGAGTTCGTCGATCTTGCCGCCCTTGCCCGGCTTCGGGCCGAGCACATCGCGAACGTCGTCGAGCAGTGCCACGTCAGACAACGTCCAGCGCACATCATCGACAGTCTCGGATCGCTTGCGATACAGGGCAAGCGCTTCGGACTCGGACATCACGCCGCGTGCCGCGAGTTTGAGCAGGGCCCGCGACCCGAACAGGTCGTGAAGTAGCTGCGCTGGTGTGAGGAGGGGCCACATCGTGTCGAGCGCGGCTCGTGCTTCAGGCGTGTGCCGCAGTGTTTCCTTGACGTCGCGGGGGCCGATCTCGACGTCGTGATACGAATCGGCAAGTGCGGACCAGAACTCACCCTCAACGGCTCGTCGGCCGGAGTTGTGGCGCTTGAACCGGCGCTTGGCGTTCTTGACGATGCGAGCTGACTCTTCAGCTCGGAGCCGTACGTAGCCCGCGCGGAACGGCATCTCGAAGTCTTCGCGCAGCGGCCGCTTGCGGTCAGCGATCGCGTTGTCGATGAGATCAGACATCCGCTCCTCGCCCTTGATCTTGACTGCCTCGTGGGCATCGCCCGGTTCGTCGGGCCGACGGAACTGCACGCCGGGAATCAGATCGGCCAGCACCACTTGCTGGACCCCCGCCTCGCCGAGTGAAGGCAGCACGCGCTCGATGTAACGGAGGAACACGCGGTTCGGACCGATGACGAGCACGCCTTGGTCCTCGAGCGGGAACCGATGCGTGTAGAGCAGATAGGCGGCACGGTGCAGCGCGACCACGGTCTTGCCAGTCCCGGGACCACCCTGGACGACCAGCACGCCATGCTGCGGCGAGCGGATGATCTCGTCCTGCTCGCCTTGGATCGTGGCAACGATGTCGCCGAGCGTTCCCGTGCGGCCGCGCTCGAGTGCGGCGAGCAGCGTGGAGTACCCGCGTAAGCCCGAGTCGGCAGTGACGACACCCGACTCACCGGTGGTGCCGTCGAGTCCCTCGTCGTGGCCGAGCCCGAGATGACCTTCACCGAAGAGTTCGTCCTCGATGCCGAGCAGCTTCCGGCCTTCGATGATGAAATGCCGTCGCCGGGCCAGGCCCATCGAGTCGCGTCCGGTGGCCCGGTAGAACGGTTCGGCGACGGGTGCACGCCAATCCACGACGACCGGTTCACGATCTTCGTCGGCAACGGCAAGACGCCCGATGTGGAATGCCTCGAGTTGATCGGGCGACTCCGCGTAGCGGTCGATTCGGCCGAACACGAGCGAGGCGTCACCGAGCTCCAACTCTTCGAGGCGGCGAACGAGTTGGCTGTCGAATGCGTTGCGCTCAAAGCGGGCCTGGAAGGTGCCGCCCATGCTGGCCTCGTTGAGGCCTCGAACGCGGAACGCCGCTTTACGGCTGGTTTCGAGACAGTCGTACGCGTGCTCGATGTACGCCTGCTCGTCAGCGATGTCAGGGTGCTGCTGCGTCATAATGAGTCGTCAAATGCTACCGACGTCTGGCCCAGGATCAATTGCGGGTGACGTGACATCAACCGTGGCGCCAACCGCGACGTCAACAGTGGCATCCAGCGCGACGTCGACTCGGTCGGTCACGTCAGGCCGGGCGGGCCCGATGCGGCGCCGCGTCGATAGCGTCGAGCGACGATGACTACCGAAACCGCTCCCTTCATTGCTGCGGCGAGCGGCGAACCGGCTCGACACACGCCGGTCTGGTTCATGCGCCAGGCGGGGCGTTCGCTGCCCGAGTATCACGAGGTCCGTGGCGAGGGCTCCATCCTCCATGCGATCAAGCAGCCTGAGGTTTCAGCGGAGATCACCCTGCAGCCGGTCCGCCGATACGGCGTCGACGCCGCTGTGCTCTACAGCGACATCGTGGTCCCCCCACACGCGGTCGGCTTCGGCATGGACGTGCAACCCGGAACCGGTCCGGTCGCCGAGACACCATTCCGCAGCCGAGCTGATCTCGATCGCCTGCGACCGCTCGACTGGGATGACATCAGCTACGTCATCGACACCGTCGACCTCCTCGTCGCCGAGCTCCCGGCTGATGTGCCGCTCCTCGCGTTCGCGGGCGCGCCATTCACCGTCGGCAGCTACCTGATCGAGGGACGCCCGTCGAAGGACTATCGATACACCAAGGCGATGATGCACACCGATCCGGTGCTGTTCGGCGATGTGATGGAACGGCTCGCCACGAGTGCCGTCACGTTCATCGATGCGCAGCTGCAGCACGGCGCCCGTGCCTTCCAGTTGTTCGATTCGTGGGCGGGCACGCTGAGCAAGGCCGACTACGACCACTTCGTCCTCCCGCACTCGCAGCGGGTCTTCAACGAGTTGGCCGAACGGCATCCCGGTGCACCCGGCATCCACTTCGGCATCGGTTGTGACCATCTACTCGAGTCGATGAACACCGTCGGCAACCGCGTCCTCGGACTCGATTGGCGCACGACGATCACCGACGCCCGCCGTCGGCTCGGTGACGACCTCGTCGTACAAGGCAACCTCGACCCCTCACTCGTGCTGGCTGGCACCGCGCCGGCCATCGCTGGCGCCGAGGCCGTGCTGGCCGACAACGGCGGTCACCCGGGCCACATCTTCAACCTCGGCCACGGCGTGCACCAGCACAGCGACCCAGGCGTTCTTCACGCCGTCGTCGATCTCGTCCACGAGCGCACCGCCAAATAGTTACGTATGGGGTCAGGCCCCTTTCGTAACTCTGCTCGAAATAGTTACGAAAGGGGCCTGACCCCATTCGTAACTCTGGCGGGCATGCTGGTGGCGATGACTGACAACGCAGGCCGCGTCGGCGTGGTGCTGATGGCATATGGCACGCCTCGCTCCACTGAGGAAATCGAGCCGTACTACACCGACATCCGCCGCGGTCGACCGCCCACGCCCGAGGCGCTGGCCGACTTGGTTGCGCGGTACGACGCCATCGGTGGCATCTCGCCGCTCGCCAAGCTGACCGAGGACCAACGCGACGGGCTGCAAGCCGCCCTCGACGAGATCGAGCCCGACACATTCCACGTGACGCTCGGGTTGAAGCATGCCGACCCGAAGGTCGAGGTGACCAGTGCCGAGCTCGCCACGGCGGGCTTCTCGAAGCTCATCGGCCTGGTGCTCGCTCCGCACTACTCGGCGTATTCGATCGGCCAGTACCTCGACCGCACCCGCCAGGGCGTCGACGACGCAGGTACCGCAACGCCCGTGGCGGGTGTCGAGAGCTGGGCAGTCGAGCCGGCGTACGTCGACTTCATCGCTTCCGACCTCCGCGAACGACTCGCCACGATGCGCGCCACGACCGAGCAACCGGTCCGAGTGCTGTTCACTGCACACTCACTTCCGCAGCGCATCATCGACGGCGGCGATCCGTATGCGGACGAGCTGCGGACGACCGCCGAAGCGGTTGCCGCCAAGCTCGGCCTCGTGGAAGGCGACGACTGGACCATCGCCTGGCAGTCGGCCGGACGGACGCCAGAGCCGTGGATCGGTCCCGACATCCTCGAAGTGATCGACGAACTCGGATCAGGAGGCCAGCACGGCGGCGTCATCGTCAGCGCGGTCGGCTTCGTGGCCGATCATCTCGAAGTGCTGTTCGACCTCGACATCGAAGCATCACAGCGCGCCGAGCAGGTCGGCCTCGCGTTCGATCGCACCGCGTGCGTGAACGACGAGCCGTCGATCATGGCTGCTCTCGCGCGCCGCGTCGCAGCCCTCCGCTGACAACGTCGCGGCTCCTGTCCGCATGGGCCGGCTCGGAACACACGCGTCCGCGTCCAGCGACATCAGGTCGGCGCGGTGACGAACGCGATGATGCTGTCGAGATCGGGCAGGTAGTCCGAGGTCGTGTCGACTTCCAGCGTCGGCATCGGAAAGACGTGGCGCATCTCGTCACGAACGTGCGACATGCGAGTAACCAACGCAGCGGTGTGCTCCTCCACAGACGCAAAGCCAGCAGCGTCCCGCACTGCCTCATTCGCAATCAATCGGTCCGTGGAGTTCCGTTGGCGCACCCGCTCCATCGGATCTGCGCACGTCGCGACAATGACGACACAGTCACCTCGAGCGGTGAGTCGATCGAGATCCTGAGGTCGGTTACTTCGAACGACGTACTCGACCACACAGCTCACGCCGCGTTCGAGGAGCAGCTCAACGGTCGACAGGAAGCCCTCGACCGCTTCGTCTGCAGGCGGGATTCTGTCCAACTGCTCGCCCCAGGCGCCAGCAGTGAAGAAGAGTCCACCGCGGATGTCGTCGCGTGCGATGAACGGCAATCGAAGGCAGACCGCGAGCTCGCGGGCCAACGTGCTCTTGCCGCTGCCCGGTTCGCCCGTCACGAGCACGAGACGAGGCTTCATTTCCGCGCGCTCATCAACCACTCCCCCGGAGCAGCGGTCGCGTCAGGCACGTGGGGCCACCTTCGCAGGGGATGCACAGTTCGTCGGCGAGGAACGTCGACACCTCACATCCCGCGGAACGCATCAACTGCAGCGTTGCCGGGAACCCTTCGACCGCGATCACTTTGCGTGGTCCAGTGGCCAGCACGTTGAGGTTCAGCCCGAGGCTCGCGTCGAACTCCTCAGCGGGTGCTTCGAGCAGGGTGTAGCCCATTTCGATCATCCGCTGGTACAGCGCCGTCGGCATCAACGGCAGGTGAACGAGGGCGAGGTCGGCATCAAGCGCACTGACGACCGACATCAGGTGCAGGCATGCCTCGGGACCGAGGTGGTACGGCAGGTCATAGACCTCGAGCGCGATGCCGAGCGGTTCGACAATGGCCGCCATCTGATCGATGCCTGCCTGGTTGGTCCGAAAGCCGCGTCCGACAGCAAGGGTCGTGTCGTCGAGCCAGAAACTGTCGCCGCCTTCGAAGGTGCCCGGTGCCTCGATCCGTCCGAGAATCGGGATCCCCTCAGCCTCGTAGAACGCAGCGTGGAGATCGGCCTCACCAGCGCGCAGCGGCTTGCCGGCACGAAGGACGACGGCGCCACCCGGCACGACGAACGACGGGTCGTAGGTGAAGACCGAGTCGGCGAGATCGTCGTCCGTCTCCGGAAACCAGACGATCTCCGCGCCGCTCGCTTCGACCAACTCGGCGAACCGGTCGTACTGGCCTTGCAGAGGGTCGGCGTCGATCGGCTTGGCGTAGTGCCAGCGCTCGTGATCGGCAGTGAGCAGCGCTCCAGGCCGACGCATCGCGACTCGCCGCAGGATGGCCGACGTCGAACTCACACCGACATCCACGCCATTCACGTTTGCACCCGGTCCGGGTGTGAATTCACTCATTGCCTTGCATCCGATCGAGTTGGGCGTTGACAGCGAGGCGCAGGCCCGCGGCGTCGGCGCCGGTGATCGCCGTGCAGAACTCGCCGTGCAGGTTGGCCACGCTCATCTGATGAACCAACTCGGCGTCGTGATCGACACCGTCGGGGCCGACTCGGTTGGTCGTCGCGCATCCGTCGTGAACGAGATAGGTGTCGAAGCCGAGGTTGCCGGCCATGCGGGTCGTCGTCTCGACACAGAAGTTGGTGAAGAACCCAGCAATCACCAACCGGCTGATGCCCTGTCGCCGCAGATCGACGTCGAGTGACGTCCCGACGAACCCGCTGTTGACGTCCTTCGAGACGACGATGTCATGGTCAGCAGGATCGAACCCGGGCTTCTGCGCGCCAGTCGGCAACGAGAACTTCAAGGGCGACGCCGCCTCACGCGAGTCGTGACGGGTGAACGCGACCTGCCGACCCGCTGCACGCCACGCCGTGAGTAGGTCGAGCATCACCGACTCAGCACCAGGGTTGTTGCGGCGCCCGGTCGGCCCACCCCAGTGTTCGAGGTCGTCCACCCCGAGTTGGACGTCGATCAGGAGGAGCGCCGTGTCGGTGCCGAATGCGGAGATCATCGGCGCCAACGTAGGCCACAGCATGCCCCGCTGTCAGCTGCGCGGTGGCGCCCACGGCGCCCGATGCAACGGCTTCGGCCCGGGCGTATCCTCGATGGCGATGACTGAGACGATCGCCATCGTCGGCGGCGGAATCGCCGGACTGGCTGCAGCACACCAACTCACCACCGAGGGCGTGGACGTGACGGTCTTCGAGCGCAGCGACCGCGTCGGCGGAAAGACTCGGAGTTCGCCCTTCGCTGGCCTCGCCGACATCGACGAGGGAGCCGACGCCTTCTTGGCCCGGGTGCCCGACGCGAGCGCGTTGGCTGCGGACGTTGGCCTCGGTGACGACCTCGTCCACCCCGAGTCGGTCGTCGCCGCCGTGTGGCACAAGAAGCTGCACCAAATCCCGGACGGATTGATGCTCGGCGTGCCCGGCAAGATCGGCCCGATGGCCACCACCGGCCTGCTCAGCTGGCGCGGCAAGCTGCGCGC
>JAJCXU010000258.1 GCA_029263275.1 Ilumatobacter sp. | reverse complement strand
CGTGGCCACCAAGTCGATCGACCTCGAAGAGTTCGTCGACCTGGAGGAGATCGATCCGGTCTACTTCGACACCGCTTATCACCTCGCTCCCGATGCGACGCCCAAGCCATACGTCCTGCTCGCCCGTGCGATGGAGCAGAGCGGCAAGGTCGCCATTGGACGCTTCGTCATGCGGAACAAGCAGTACACCGCGGCCATTCGTGCCGAGGAAGGCCGGCTCGTGATGTCGTCGCTGGCCTACGCCGACGAAGTGGTTGACCCAGCTGACATCGAGGAGCTCCAGGGTCTTGACGACGTCGAGGTCAACGACCGTGAGATCGTCATGGCCGAATCACTGGTTGCGTCACTCAGCTCCGACTTCGAGCCACACAAATACCATGATGAATATCGCGAACAGGTCATGGCGCTCATCCAGATGAAGGCCGACGGCGAGGAGTGGGAAGCACCGGAAATAGTTGCCGAGAAGCCGAACGTCGTCGACATCATGGCCGCACTCGAAGCCAGCGTCGCTGCGGCGAAGGAATCCAGAGCGCGTCATCCCACGGGCGACGCTCCGAAGACGAAAACGAAGGGTTCCGTCGTGGTCACCGACATTGGTGCGGCCCCCGGTCGAACGACTGGGGCGGCGAAGCCAGGTCGAAAGAAGGCCGCAGCGAAGAGCGTCCCGACGAAGGCAGACATCGCTGCCGCGGCCAAGAAGTCAGCCGCAAAGAAGCGCGTCGTCAAGCCAAGTGTGAAGAAGAGCACCGCCAAGGCCGCGC
Source organism: Ilumatobacter sp. (assembly GCA_029263275.1). Taxonomy (GTDB): domain Bacteria; phylum Actinomycetota; class Acidimicrobiia; order Acidimicrobiales; family Ilumatobacteraceae; genus Ilumatobacter_A. Next base: position 7,339 of record JAJCXU010000258.1, on the reverse strand, counting down.
CGAAGAAGCGGTCGGTGGCGAAGAAGACCGCTGCCAAGAAGACGACGAAGAAGGCTGCCGCCAAGCCCGCGGCCAAGAAGAGCAGCGCCAAGGCCGGGGCGAAGAAGTCGGCCTGACCGATGGCGCCACCAATCGACGTCGACATCGAAGGGCGCCACGTACGGCTGACCAATCTCGACAAGGTCCTGTACCCGTCAGGCTTCACGAAGGCCGAGATCGTCGACTACCACGCCCGCATCGCACCGGTCGCCGTGCCACACCTGGCTGGCCGATGCATCACGTTCCGTCGGTTCCCGGACGGAACCGACGCGGACGGCTTCTTCGAGAAGCGATGCGCGAAGCATCGTCCTGACTGGGTCGAGGTGGCGCTGGGGCCCGGTGATCGCCGCGGTGGCATCCACTACTGCCGTATCGAGGACACGGCAGCGATGGTCTGGGCAGCCAACTTGGCCGCCGTCGAGTTGCATGCGCCGATGGCGCTCGCCGACGACCTCGACAGCCCGCGCACGCTGGTCTTCGACTTCGATCCGGGCCCCGACACGGGAGTCAGCGAGTGCTGTCAGGTCGCGCTCGGCGTGGCGGCAGTCCTCGACACGGTGGGGCTGAGCGGTTGGTGCAAGACGTCTGGCTCCAAGGGCGTGCAGATGTATGTGCCGCTGAACACTCCGGGCGCCACCCACGAGAGCGCCGCCAACTTTGCCCTGGCTGTCGGGCAGGTGATGGAACGCCAATTCGCCAACGACTCGTCGACGCCGCTCGGTGTCACCACGGTGATGGCCAAAGATGCTCGGCCGGGAAAGGTCTTCGTCGATTGGAGCCAGAACGCTCACCACAAGACGACCATCGCGCCGTACTCATTGCGGGCACGGCCCGAACCGACGGTGTCGACACCGTTGAGCTGGGACGAGGTGAGCAACAGTGCCGACGGCTTGGTCGAGCTGCGATTCGAGGCCGCTGATGTCCTGCGTCGCGTCGATGAACACGGCGACCTATTCGCGCCGGTGTTGACGCTCGAACAGGAACTCCCTCAACCGGCCCACTGAGCGCTGCCGCCTTCCACGCGGTGCCGTCGGCCATCATGGGTCGATGCAGCCGCGGTGGAGTCGACGATGGTGGGGTCCCACCATCGTCATCGTCGGCCTGGCACTCGCCGTCTCGGCCTGCGCGACCGCGGAAGTCGAGTCCGGCATCGATCCGGTGTTGACCGTTGCGCCGTCCAGTTCCAGTTCGACTTCATCGACTCCATCGACGCCCCCAACCTTCGACGCGCCTGCGACTTCGGACGCTCCGGAGCCCAGCGCTCCCGCCACGACCGTCACACCCGCGTCGACCACCAGTACACCGTCGGCGCCGGTTGCCACCGTCGTGCCGCTCACCGGATGGGCGGCGGTCGACCAGTACCTCGACGTCACGCTCATTCGTGGCGGATCGCCGGCAGCATCCGTCGCAGTGCTCCGCGATGGTGAGTTGCAGCACCAGGCTGCGTACGGGCGTCGTGTTGCGGGAGATCCGGCGGAGGTCACCGACCGCTTCCGGGTCGCCAGCATCAGCAAGACGATCCTGGCAATCACCGCACTGGAACTCGTCGAAGACGGGGTGTTGACGCTCGACGAACCTGTCGGGCCACTCCTTGCCTCACGGCTCGACGTCGCGAGTCCCTCAGGCGGAACCGAAGGACTCACCGTCAGACACCTGTTGACCCATCGCTCCGGCTTTCCGCAGTACGAGAATCTCTTCTTTCGCAACGAGGTCGCGGCGTGCACTGACGCCGCACGAACGGGATTCATCCGGCCGCTCCAATCGGTTCCCGGCACGTCGTTCCAGTACAGCAACATGAACTTCTGCGTGCTCGGGTTGTTGATCGAGCAGGTGACGGGCACACCCTACGCTCAGGTGGTTCAGCAACAGGTGCTGACGCCGCTCGGGATCACGTCGATGCGTACAGCGGGCACGTTCGATCTCGAGTCCGACGATGTCGAACACCGGTCCGACGAGGGTCGCAACTACATGGAAGTGCTCGGCGGTGCGGGGGCTTGGCTGGCAGCACCGACGGACCTGGTCGCCGTTCTCGACTCGCTCGACCCCGCGACGCCAGGGATCAAGGTGCTCGAACCCGGCACCCTCGAGATGATGGCGACGATCACGGTGACGCCACCCGTCGACGACGACAGCGACGTCCAGGCGCAGGAGACAACAACGACCACGGTCGAGCCGCTGCCGCCGACGAGCGGCTACGGGATGGGGCTGATGATCTTCGATGCTCCCTTCGAAGCAGGCCTGTCGGCGGCGACGTTCGGACACACGGGGACGTTGGAGAGCACCCATGCAATGTTCGTGCGGCGCCCCGACGGCCTCACGTGGGCGATCACGATCAGTGGCGACTACCCCGCGTCGACCCGGGAGCTCGCCACGATCATGGACAACGCCTTGCTGCTCGGCGGATTCGCCGATGGCACCTACACGACGCCGCCGCCGCCAATCGGCGACACCTGACATCGCCAGCGCGTTGCCACCACTCCGGCAGGCAGGGCGGTCATCATGGTCGGGTGCGGTGGACTGGATCGAAGCGATGTGCTGCGGCGCTCCTGGCGGCGACTGCACTGATCGCTGCGGCCTGCGCTGACACCGACCCGACCAGCGGTACTGGCGTGTCAGAAGATTCGCTCGGCACTGTGGCGTCGGAGCCAGACCTGACGAGCGATCCGGCAACGGTGCCCGCGACCCTCGACTCGATGGCCCCGCCCGCGACCGAGGCCCCATCTGAACGCGATGTCGATCCCGAGCCGGAGCTGGAGACGCCAGCAACCGACGTTGGTGAGGCGACGGCGCTGGACGGCCTCGCGACCGATGAGCCGACCTTCGAGGTCGAGCCGCTCCGACCATTCGAAACCCAGGTCGCCGAAGATGCTCCACCGTCAGGTCCGGGTCTCGACGACGCTGGCGGTTCGCAACCGACCGGCTGGGCGGCCTTCGATGCGCATCTCGACGCCGCGCTCCTCAAGAATGGCAACACCGCGGCGTCTGTGGCGGTCCTGATCGGGGGCGACGTCGTGCACGCCCGAGGTTTTGGTCAGCGGTCGCCGCTGTTCAACACCGACATCACCGACACTGAAGACCGATTCCGGATCGCCAGCATCTCGAAGACGATCACCGCGATCACGTTGTTGCAGTTGGTTGAGGATGGCGTCGTCGGCCTCGATGATGAAGTCGGCCAGCAGATCGCCGGTCATCTCGGTGTGACGCCGTCGAACGGGGCCAGTCGCCTGACGGTTCGACGACTGCTGAGCCACACGTCGGGCTTTTCGAAGTACGACACGCAGTTCTTCCGGACCGGTTCGGACAGCTGCGACGACGCCGCTCGAACGGGGATGCAGCGGGGTGCAGGCGGCGGTGGGTACAACTACAGCAACATGAACTACTGCGTCGCAGGCGTTCTCATCGAGGCGCTCACCGGCAACAGCTACGTGACGGCCGCCTACGAACAGGTGCTGACGCCGCTCGGGCTCTCGGGTCTGCGGCTGGCGAACACGTTCGACCCGGGCCCGCAAGAGGTGCTCCATGCCACCACCGAAGGTCGGAACTACATGGAGACCTTGGGTGCAGCGGGCAGTTGGATTGCGACTCCATCTGACCTGGTGACCATCCTCGATTCGCTCGACCACTCGACGCCAGGCTTCAAGCCGCTCGAACCGGAGACGGTGCTGTTGATGGAGACACCGGTCGGCGCGCAATACGGCCAGCGGGGATACGGCCTCGGCGTCATCTCCTACGGCGACGGGCGGTACGGGCACACGGGAACGATCGAGAACACACACGCGATGGTGCTCGACCGGGGCGACGGAGTGACGTGGGCGATCACCGTGGCTGGTCCCTACCCCGACGACACACCGCGCCTGGAGTCGATCATCAACCGGGCATTCGAGGCAGCTGGCTTCATCTCGGGCTGATAGTGACGAGGCCACAGGCACCCGCCGCTGAGCGGGAGACCAGCGTGATGGGTGGGTGTGTCTAGAAGATGATCCCGGCGGCGCGCAGTTCGAGTGCGTCGAGGCCCAACTCGGCAACGATCTCGTCAGAGTGCTGTCCGAACGTTGGTGCATGGCTGCTCACACGCTGTGGCGTCTCGGAGAACCGGGCCGCAGCGCGAGGCTCGCGAACTCGTCCGGCGACAGGGTGCTCGCGCTCGATGAACACGTCGTTGCTGACCACCTGTGGATCGGTGGGGAGTTCGTCGAGGGTGGTCACTGCGGCGCCGGGGAGCTCGAATTCGGCGGACCGTTCGACGAATTGCGCAACGGTGGTCGCCGCGGCGGCCTGCTTGAGTTCACCGTTCAACTCCTTGCGGTTCGTTGCTCGCAGCCGTGCGTCGGCGAACCGTGGGTCGTCGGCGAGGTCAGGTCGCCCGTACGTGCTGCACTGGCCGCGGAACTCTGACTCGGTGACGACGCTGGTCGCGGCGAAGCCGTCGGCGAGTGCCACGGTGCTGTACATCGACGCGATGGTTGGCGCCCGCGTTGCATCGTCGTCGAGGAGGACGGCATCCATTGCTGAGTCGGGCCACATGAATGCGATCGCCGTGTCGAGCATCGCGAGCTCGATGTGTTGGCCGCTGGCGGAGCCCATCGCCCGAGCGAAGAGCGCCGCGGTGATGGCTTGCGTCGCGGTGTACGCCGTTGCTTTGTCGCAAACGAGCGTGCGGAACAGCTCCGGCGTTCCAGTTGCGGGATGAGCCTGCACACTTGCGAGCCCTGACGATGCCTGGATCACATTGTCGTAGGCGCGGCGGCCGCTGCTCGGTCCCTCTGGCCCATAGCCCGAGATCGATGTGTAGATCAGCTGGGGGTTGAGTTCGCGCATCGCGTCCCATCCCAAGCCCATGCGGTCCATCGCTCCGGGTCGGAAGTTCTGGATCAGTACGTCGGCGTCAGCGATCAGTCGGCGCATCGCGTCGAGGCCAGCCTCTTGCTTGACGTCGATGACGAGCGACCGCTTGCCTCGATTGTTGTTGACGTAGATGCCGGTCATCCCGTTCTTCGACGAGCCGAGGTGACGCATCATGTCGCCCATGCCCGGCGCCTCGACCTTGACGACGTCAGCGCCTTGGTCGGCCAGCATCATCGCCGCCAGCGGGCCGGCGATCATCACCGACATGTCGACGACTTTGATGCCCGCGAACGGTCCGGTGTTGGTGTCGTCGTTCCCCATCGGATGATCGTTCCACGCCGATGGGTGCCAACATGGTGTCGTGGCACCGGGGGCTCCATCTCTGCATCGAACGCCGATCCCGATCACGGTGATCGGCGGATACCTCGGCGCGGGCAAGACGACCCTCCTCAACCGGCTGCTACGCGACCCCGGGGGTCGCCGCCTCGGAGTGATCGTCAACGACTTCGGCGCCATCGGGATCGATGCCGAACTCCTCGCCGCTGCGAGTGACACCGGCGTGGTCAACCTGCCGAACGGATGCGTCTGTTGCACGCTCGGTGGTGACCTGTTCGAGACGCTTGTGGCGCTGCGAGATGCCGAGGTGCCGCCGGACCAGATCGTGATCGAGGCGAGCGGCGTTGCTGACCCGGCCGTCGCGGCTGCCTGGGGAACCTCAGCAGGGTTCACGCCTGGCGGCGTCATCGTGCTTGCCGCGGGAAACACCATCTGGCAGCAGGTTCGAGACAAGTACGTCGGGGGAGAGGTGCAACGCCAACTGGCAGGCGCCGACGTGGTGCTGGTGACGAAGGGGGATCTGTGTGATGGTGACGACCTGAAGTCCGCTGACGCGTTGCTCCGCGAGATGGCGCCGCGGGCGCTCGCCACATTGCAGTCCACCCTCGTCGATGCCGACTTCGTGTTTGGAATCCGGCCCGGTGATGTTCCCGACGTGTTGCCGGCGGCGCTGCACCGCTACATGACCTGGTCGTGGGCGGGCGGCGTCGTGTCGGCGGAGCGTCTCGGCCGGATCGTCCGCAATCTTCCCGCGGGAATAGTCCGCATGAAGGGCATCGCCTCAGTCGACTCGGGGTGGAGCGTCAGCGTGCAGGTCGTCGGTGATGATGTCTCGATAGAGCGCCTCGCAGAGATTGGTGGTGAGACGCGCCTCGTTGCGATCGCACGGCGTGGATCGAAGCTGCAGTCGCTGACTGACGAATGCGATGCAGCTGCCCGCCCAGTTTGATCACTGAATGGCGCGCTTGATCGCCGTCGATACAGGTCAGACCCCGGGGCGTAGGGCGGCGTTGGCCTGGCCGCCCACGACGGTGCCCCACACCCCGATGTCTTTGATTCCCATCGGGTCGACCGTCAGGGGGTTGTCTTCGAGCACGGTGAAGTCAGCAGCCTTGCCGCATTCGATGCTGCCGAATTCCGCGTCGGCGTGCAGCTGGTAGGCGGCATTGATCGTCACCGCGCGCAGCGCCGACTCGGGGGAGATGCGCTCGTACTCGCCGAGGATTCGACCCGAGGGCGTGACGCGGTTCACCGCGCACCACATCGTGTGGAGGTGTCCGAGTGGCGTGACGGCCGCGTCGCTGTGGATCGAGAACGACACGCCGGTGTCTTCGGCGGTGCGGCAGGCCTCCATCCGACGGGCGCGCTCGGGGCCGACGGTGATGTCGTGGTGTTGGTCGCCCCAGTACCAGATGTGGTTGGCGAAGATGTTGGCACACATGCCGAGCTTCGCCATCCGCCGGAACTGCGCGGCGGACGTGAGCTGGCTGTGCTGCACGGTGTAGCGATGGTCGAGCCACGCCGACTCGAGCAACAGCTGCTCGACGACGTCGACCCACAGGTCGATGGTGAGGTCGCCGTTGCAGTGAACGTGGGTATTGATCTGGCGCTCGTGGAACGGCCGCACCATGTCGATCAGCTGCTCCGGCGGGACCATCCAGACGCCGTGGTCGGTGGGGACCTCGCCGTTGGGGGAGTAGTAGCCCGGCCATTTCATTTTGGCGGTGAACCCTTGGATCGACCCGTCGAGCACCACCTTCAGTCCTGCAGTTCGAAGCCGATCGGTGTCGGCGAGCTGGAAGCTCTGCATCAAGTCGGCTGCGGCTGTCCAGTCCGCGCTGCCCGGCATCATGCCCAGCAGGTGCCGCTGGTGGATGCGTGCAGGGAACGTGTCGCCGACGGCCTGGTGCCACATGTCCTGCCCGTCCGGTCGAGTCAGTCCGCTGGCACCGAGGTCGACGACTGATGTGATCCCCACGTTGGCGCACATCGTGCCGAGTGCTTCGATCGAGGCCGGATCGTTCATGGCACGGAGTAGGGCATGCATGGCCGAAGAAGCCAGCGCCATGGCGGGCATCTCCTGGAGTTCACCATTCGGGTCACCATTCGCATCGCGTGC
>JAJCXU010000257.1 GCA_029263275.1 Ilumatobacter sp. | reverse complement strand
GACCCAGCGCGCGCCGAGCGGTACGTGTTCGATGTTGCCGACCTCCGGGTTGATCTGTCGAAACAACGGATCACCGACGATCTGCTCGGTTCGCTGATCGAGCTGGCCGAGAGCGCTGGCGTGGAGCGCCGGCGCGACGCGATGTTTGCTGGTGAGCACATCAACGTCGCCGAAGACCGTGCCGCCGGTCATGTCGGACTGCGGATGCCGGCGGGCACGAGCTTCGAGATCGACGGCGTGAACGTCGTGCCCGATGTGCATGAGGTCCTCGACGCGATGGCCTCGTTCGCGGATCGAGTTCGTGCGGATGACCGGATCACCCATGTCGTCAACATCGGCATCGGGGGCTCTGACCTCGGACCGGCGATGGCGTACCAGGCACTGGAAGCGTTCCGCCATCCGCAGATGCGGTGCTCGTTCGTGTCCAACATCGACGGAGCAGACATCGCCGGAGTCTTGGCTGATTCCGACCCGTCCTCCACGATGTTTGTCGTGGCGTCGAAGACGTTCGGGACGATCGAGACACTGACCAACGCGCGCACCGCCCGTCGATGGCTGGTCGACGCGCTCGGCGAGGACGCTGTCGCCGATCATTTCGTCGCCGTGTCGACCAATGCGGAACGAGTGGCCGAATTCGGTATCGATGCCGTCAACAACATGTTCGGATTCTGGGATTGGGTCGGCGGGCGCTACTCGGTCGATGCCGCGATCGGGTTGTCGCTCATGATCTCGATCGGGCCTGACCGGTTCAGGGAATTCCTCGCAGGCTTTCATGCGATGGATGAGCACTTCCGGACCGCGCCGCTTGCCGAGAATGTTCCGGTGCTGTTGGCACTGGTCGGGGTGTGGAATGCCAACGGCCTCGGGTTCGACACCAAGGCAGTGCTGCCATACGCCAACGAACTCGCTCGGTTCCCGGCCTATCTCCAACAGCTCGATATGGAGTCGAACGGCAAGTCGGTCGACATTCACGGTGAACGTGTTCAGCATCACACGGGCCCCATTGTGTGGGGCGAGCCTGGAACCAACGGCCAGCATGCCTTCTACCAACTCATCCATCAGGGCACGCGAATCGTGCCGGTCGACTTCATCGGCTTCGCCCGGGCACACCACGATTTCCAGGAGCACCACGACCTCCTGGTCGCCAATCTCATCGCACAGTCCGAGGCGCTGGCGTTCGGCCGCGACAACCCGTCGGAACCATGGCGTCACTTCGAGGGCGATCGGCCGAACACCGTGATCCTCGCCGATCAGCTCACGCCGTCGGTTCTCGGCCAACTCGTGGCGCTCTACGAACACATCGTGCACGTGCAGGGAACGATCTTCGGCGTCAACAGCTACGACCAGTGGGGCGTCGAGCTGGGCAAGGAACTGGCGAACCAGGTCACCCCGGAACTGACGGGAGCGCCCGACCCCGACGCACACGATGCCAGCACCAACGCCCTCATCAACTGGTACCGCACCCACCGATAGTTACGCCGCTCTGAGGTAAGGGGGTCAGGCCCCTTTCGTAACTATCTGTCGCCCGTTTCGTTTGCGACGGCTCGAATCGGGAAGGCTGGTGGAATGCGTAACTTCGAGAACATCTACATCGACGGTGCCTGGGTTCCCAGCGACGGGAGCGGCAGCATCGAGGTCATCAACGCCGGCACCGAACAGGTGATGGGATCGATTCCGGACGGCGTCGCCAGCGACGTCGATCGTGCGGTCGCCGCGGCTCGTACCGCCTTCGACTCGTGGTCGCAGACACCGGTGGACGAACGCCAGAAGTACCTCGTCCGACTCAACGAGGCGCTGCAGGCGCGCTCGGCTGAAATCGCCGAAACCATCGCCGGCGAGGTCGGCATGCCGATCACCTGGTCGACCATGATCCAGGCGGGTCTCCCCGCGGGCAACATGCAGACCTTCGCCACGCTGCTCGACAGTTTCGAGTTCGAAGAGGAGATCGGCAACAGCCTCGTCGTCAAGGAGCCCGTCGGGGTCGTTGGCGCGATCACGCCGTGGAACTACCCGCTGCACCAGATCATCTGCAAGGTGGGCGGCGCACTCGCCGCTGGCTGCACGATCGTGCTCAAGCCGAGCGAGATCGCTCCGCTCAACGCCTTCATCCTCGCTGAAATCATCCACGAGGTCGGCCTGCCGGCTGGCGTGTTCAACCTGGTCAGTGGCAATGGCCCGACGGTTGGCGCGGCGATCTCCGCGCATCCTGGCATCGACATGGTCAGCTTCACTGGTTCGTCGCGGGCCGGCAAGCAGGTCGCGGCCTCTGCGGCTGACACGATCAAGCGTGTGGCCCTCGAGTTGGGCGGCAAGTCCGCCAACATCGTGCTCGACGACGCCGACTTCGCCACGGTCATCCCGAAGGGTGTCTTCGCCTGCTTCCTCAACTCGGGCCAGACCTGCACGGCGCACACCCGCATGCTCGTGCCGAACAGCCGCTACGACGAGGCTGTCGAGATCGCCGCTGCCGCCGTTGCTGGCACGCAGGTCGGCGACCCGACTCAGGAAGGCATGCACCTCGGCCCACTGATCAGCCAGGCCCAGTGGGATCGCGTGCAGGGCTACATCCAGAAGGGCATCGACGAAGGTGCGGTCGTTGCCGCTGGTGGGCTCGGCAAGCCCGAGGGTCAAGACACCGGCTACTTCGTCAAGCCGACCGTCTTCGCCAACGTCACGAACGACATGACGATCGCGCAGGAGGAGATCTTCGGTCCCGTGCTGTCGATCATCGGCTACGACGATGACGATGATGCCGTGCGTATCGCGAATGACAGCCTCTATGGCCTGAGCGGCGGCGTGTGGTCTGCCGATCAGGATCGTGCGATGAGCGTGGCCCGGCGCATGCGCACTGGTGCCGTCGACGTCAACGGAGGCAGCTTCAACATTGCTGCGCCGTTTGGTGGCTACAAGCAGTCCGGCTACGGCCGCGAGAACGGTCCGTACGGCATCGAGGAATTCCTCCAGACGAAGTCGATGCAGCGCTGATCTTGGTGCACAGAGTTGCGAAAGGGGCCTGACCCCATTCGCAACTCTGGGGGCGGGGTACGGTGGCGTCGATGAGTGACTCAACCAGGCCTGATATTCAACGCGTCGGGGTCGTCGGGTGTGGCCAGATGGGCGCCGGTATCGCAGAGGTGTCCGCTCGCGCCGGGCTCGACACGATCGTGCACGAGATCGATGCCGCGTCCGCTGAGCGCGGCAGGAACCGCCTGATCGGCTCGTTCGACAAGGCCGTCGCCCGAGGGCGGATGTCGGAGGAAGAACGTGAGTCGACGTTGGCGCGTCTGACCTTCACGACTGATCTGGCCGACATGGCTGATCGCCGCATGGTGATCGAAGCGGTCATCGAGGACGAGCCGTTGAAGACCGAGGTGTTCCGCACGCTCGACAAGGTCGTCGAAGCAGACGACGCGATCTTGGCGAGCAACACGAGTTCGATCCCGATCATGAAGCTGGGCATTGCGACGCAGCGACCCGAAAACGTCGTGGGCATCCACTTCTTCAACCCGGTTCCCGTGCTCAAGCTGGTCGAGTTGGTCACCAGCTTGATGACCGACGAGGCCACCGTCGACGCGGCCAACCACTTCGCCGAGGAGACGCTCGGCAAGATCGTGATTCGGAGCCAGGACCGCGCCGGGTTTGTCGTCAACGCCCTGCTGATCCCATACATCCTGTCTGCGATTCGCATGATGGAATCGGGCTTCGCCACGGCGGAAGACATCGATCATGGCATGGTCGAGGGCTGCAACCATCCAATGGGCCCACTCAGCCTTGCGGATCTCATCGGTCTCGACACCACACTCGCCGTTGCGGTCAGCATGTACGAGGAGTTCAAGGAGCCGCTGTACGCCGCACCTCCCATGCTCTCGCGCATGGTCGAGGCGGGCCTGCTCGGGCGCAAGTCTGGCCGAGGCTTCTACGACTACGGCGATCGAGGCTGAGTTCGATGGCGGGGGAGCGGGTGCTCGTTGCCAAGGTCGGCCTCGACGGTCACGATCGGGGCGTGAAGGTCGTCGCTCGAATCTTGCGCGACGCCGGATACGAGGTCATCTACACCGGTCTGTTTCAGACGCCTGACACCGTCGCCGCCGCGGCGGTCGATGAAGACGTCGATGCAATTGGGTTGTCGATGCTGTCCGGAGCGCACATGACACTCGCGCCATTGGTCGTCGAGAAGGTCCGCGAGCGGGGCGCCGACATCCCGGTGGTGGTTGGCGGCATCGTGCCCGATCGCGATGTCCACGAACTCGAATCGGCTGGCGTTGCGAAGATCCTGACCCCAGGCGCCACGGCTGACGAGGTCGTCGAGGCGATCCGTTCTGCAATCCATCCGTCGACGCAGGACTGATCACCGTGGCTGCTCGCCGAGTCGACCGCGTCGAACGCCTCACCAACTTGCTGGCGTTGTTGCTTGAGACGAGCCGTCCGCTCACGATGATCGAGATCGTCGGCGCCCTCGCGGGGCAATATCCCGACGACGAACGCAACCAGCGCGCCGCGTTCGAGCGCGACAAGGCCGCCTTGCGTGATCTGGGTGTCCCCATCGATGCCGAATCTGAGTTGGGTCAGGGGTCGCCGGGTGGGTATCGCATCGATCGGCGGGCGTATGAGCTGACCGATCTGGACCTGGATGCAGACGAGCGGCGGGCGCTGCAAGTCGCTGTTGCTGCGGTGCGCACCGACACATCCGCAGGGCGCGATGCGATGTGGAAACTCGGAGGCTCGGCGATCGGCGAAGTCGGCACCGTGTCTGCGGTGCTGCCCGACCGACCTGAGCTTCCCGTGGTGCGTGCCGCCGTTGCGAGCCGCTCGACCATCGGATTCGACTATCGCGGTGATCGGCGGCGCATCGACCCGTGGGGTCTGTTGCTGCGCGGAGGATTCTGGTACGTGGTCGGACACGACCATGATCGTGATGCGAAGCGAACGTTCCGTGTCGACCGATTCGGCGGCGCCCCTGAGGACATCGATGTCGGCCCGTCGGGGTCGTTTGAGCGTCCGGCCTCGTTCGACCCACGCGATGCCTTTCCAGCAGATCCGAAACAGATCGGACATGCCGCCGCCGACGGTGCGGTCGCCATCGTCCGCATCGATGCCACCCGGGCCGCCGCCATCGAACGTGAAGTCGGTGCTGCCAGAGTCATCGCGCGCCGAGATGACGGCGGTATCGATGTCGAAGTTCCGGCGTCGAATCTGGATGCATTTCGGTCGTGGGTGCTCGGGCTCCTCGACCACGCGGTGGTCATCGGTCCGCCGGAGACGCGTGCGGCAATCGTTGACTGGCTGGCGGGCGTTGCTGCAGGGAGCCCCGCATGAGCGGCCCACGCAATGCCGAGGATCGATTGGCCCGCCTGTTGGTGATGCTGCCGTGGCTGATGGAAGTCGGTGAGGTCCCGCTGGCCGACGTTGCTGCTCGCTACGACCTGTCGGAAGCGCAGGTTCAGAAGGATCTTGAGTTGGTCGCGATGTGCGGGTTGCCGCCGTTCGTCGACGAGATGATCGACG
>JAJCXU010000256.1 GCA_029263275.1 Ilumatobacter sp. | reverse complement strand
ATGACAGCCGCCTTGCCGCCAAGGTCCTCGTCGCTCCCCCGCTGGCAGCCATGGATGTCGAGCGCTGCATGGATGTCGACACCCTCATTCTCACGCCCGCCCACGACCAGTTCTCGGCTCCGGACGCGACCGAGGCGATCATCTCGGAGTGGCCAAGCACCACCCACGAAACGATCGCCTCAGCAGATCACTTCCTCGTCGGCCGTACCGCACGCGTTGCGGAACGAACCGTCGATTTCCTCACCCGATCATCGTTTGCGTGATGATTTTGGTGCTCTGGAGCGCCAAATCTGTCACGCAAACGGGATTCAGCGCTTGACGGCGGCGCGCATCTCTTCGTCGACCTCGTCGGTGATGAGCGGGATGACGTCGACGGCAGCGAAGTTTTGCTCGACCTGGCTGACCTTGGATGCACCAGTGATGACGCTCGACACCATCGGGTGCTTCGCCGCCCAGGCCAGGGAGAGCTGCGCCATCGTGCAGTCGAGCCGCTCGGCGATCGGGCGGAGGTTCTCGACCTTCGCGAGCGCATCGTTGTCGGACAAGCGATCCGACAGCCATTCGTAGCCAGCAAGCGCGCCACGCGAGTCCTCGGGGATCCCGTCCTTGTACTTGCCGGTGAGCAGGCCCGAAGCCAACGGACTCCAGATCGTGTTGCCGTAGCGGTAGTCCTCCCACAGCCGGGCGTAGTTCTTCTCGACGTTGCGGCGCTCGAGCAGGTTGTACTGACTTTGCTCGGTGACCGGCTTGTGGAGGTGGTGCTTGTCGGCGATTTCGATCGCTCCACGGATCTCCTCGGCCGTCCACTCACTGGTGCCCCAATAGGTGGCCTTACCGGATGAGACGATGTCGCTCATCGCCCGCACGATCTCTTCGAGCGGCGTGTCCGGGTCGCAGCGGTGGCAGTAGAGCACATCGACGAAGTCGTGCTCAAGGCGTTCGAGCGAGGCGTCGATCCCCTGCATCAAGTACTTGCGGTTGAGCGTGTTGCGCATGTTCGGGGTCTCACCGTTGATGCCCCAGAAGAGCTTGGTGGTGAGGACGTACGACCAGCGTTCCCAGCCGAGATCGCGGAACGCCTTGCCCATGATCTCCTCGCTCTTGCCACCGGCGTATGCCTCGGCATTGTCGAAGAAGTTGCAGCCGGCCTCGCCTGCTGCCTCGATGCACTCGGTGGCGAGCGTGTTGTCGAGTTGGGTGTCGAACGTGACCCAGCTGCCGAGCGACAGGATGCTCACCTTCATGCCGGTGTTGCCGAGCCGGCGATATTCCATGTTGGGATTGACCTTGGGTGTTGCCATGCCCGGACAGTACATGGACATTCGCGGCGATGTCGTCCCGACGGACAGGAACCAGTTCGCGCGCCCGCCTGGCACGTGGAGCCACGGCTGATACCGTCCGATTCGATGTCTTTGACCGGCCCGCTCGACGCTCACTTCGAGCGCACAGCGCACTTCGCTGCGCTTTACTCCGCCTATCTCGAACGTGGTGTCGATTCCGCGCTCGACACCACGGACAAGGAGATGGACGGGGCAACCGACCACTATTTCGAGGTCGGTGCCGATGCCATCAGGCTGTGCCTGCAGGGGCTCGTCGCCTCGGGTCGGGGCACACCCCAGACCATCCTCGACTTCCCGTCAGGTTCTGGCCGAGTCACTCGCCACATGGCCTCGTTCTTTCCAGACGCCAACATCGTCGCGTGCGACCTGTACCCCGCCCACGTCGACTTCTGCACGTCGACGTTCGGCGTCGAGGGCGTCGTCTCTCAGGATGACCTCGATGAGGTGGACTTCGGCCGCACATTCGACCTCATCTTCTGCGGGTCGCTCCTCACGCACTTGCCCGCCAAGCTGACCAAGGCCGCGATCGACCTGATGATCCGCTCACTCTCTCCGGACGGCGTCGCTGTCATGACCTTGCACGGCCGTCAATCGATCCCCATCCATCACAACGAGTGGAACTACGTCCCGCCGAAACGGTTCCAGAAGATCGAGCGAGGTTTCAATCGCTCCGGATACGGCTACAACGCCTACGACGGCACCATGCGCGGGCACTTCTCGAAGAATGCCGACTACGGCATCAGCGTCAGCAAGCCCAGCTGGGCACTCGGCGTGATCGAGGACCACGACGATGTCCGGATCATCAGCTACACCGAGCGAGCGTGGGACCGCCATCAGGACGTCCTCGTGATCGGGCGGCCCTCGGCGTTTCAGCCCTGATCCGGTCGGTGTTTCAGCCCTGATCAGGCACGAATCACACCTGCGCCGCAAGCCCGCCAGAGCGATCGGCGGCGATCTCTTCGGCCATCGTGGCCACAGCGTCGCCACGCATCTTCCGGATCGTGACCGCATAGGCCTTGGCATCGAGCCCAGCGAACTCAACCGCCTGCGCAACGGCGGCATCGAGCACCGCATCCGGCGCAACGACCTCGTCGAGATAACCCGCATCGACGGCACCCCTCGCATCGGTGATCCGTGCGGTCGGGATCGCCCGTTGGAGATGTCGCTTGCTCAGACGTTCGCCAGCGAGCGTGAGCGCCCAGTCCGGCAGGGTCATGCCGATCGCCACTTCGTTGAGCCCGATCTTGCAGGGCCGGTCGGCGCCGATTCGCACGTCGCAGGCGAGGAGGATCAACGCGCCAGCAGCAAGGGCGTGCCCCGTGCAGGCGGCAACCACGGGGACGTTGGCCGCGTAGATCGAGCGACAGAGTTCGCCACCATTGGCAACGAGATCGATCATCGCCGCCATGTCCCCGCCGAGCATCACGGTCAAGTCGAAGCCGGCGGAGAACTTGCCGTCGCGGCCATGCAGCACGACGGCGTGAATGCCATCGTCGCCCTCGGCTTCTGAGATCGCTCCGCTGATCGCTGTGATCATGTCGTTCGACAGCGCATTCGCCTTGCCGTCATCGAGATGGCAGATCAGGACGCCATCGCGCCGTTCCGTCGTCACCAGTGCGTCGCTCATCTCCCCGAAACTACGCACTCAGCCGTTTGCGTGACGATATTGGCGCCCACCAGCACCATTTCTGTCACGCAAACAATGTGGAGGTGGAGGGTGGAGGGTGGAGAGTGGGGTTGGAGGGTGGTCAGTGCTCGGCGGGGCGGACGGTGATGCCGGCGGCGGTCATGACGTCTTTCGCCTCGGCAACGGTGTGCTCACGAAAGTGGAAAATCGACGCAGCGAGCACCGCGTCGGCGCCGCCCTGGGTGACACCGTCTGCGAGATGATCGAGCGTGCCGACACCACCGCTCGCAATGATCGGGACGTTGACCTGCTCGCCGATTGCCAAGCTCAGTTCGATGTCGAAGCCCTCGCGAGTGCCGTCACGATCCATCGACGTGACCAACAGCTCGCCTGCGCCGAGGCGAACTGCCTCTGCTGCCCATTCGACCGCATCGATGCCCGTCGGCGTGCGTCCGCCGTGCAGGTAGACCTCCCAGCCGTCGATCGGCACGTCCGGCGCGGGTCCGCTGACATCGCCATCGGGACGACGGCGACGCGCATCGATCGCGCACACCACACACTGCGAACCGAACTCGGCAGCAATCTCGGCAATCAGTTCGGGGCGCTGTACCGCCGCGGTGTTGACGCTGACCTTGTCGGCGCCTGCGCGGAGCATCCGCCGAGCGTCTTCGAGTGTCCGGATGCCGCCGCCGACGGTGAAGGGGATGTAGACCTGCTCGGCCACCCGGTGGACCATGTCGACCGTGGTGTCGCGGTTGTCGCTCGATGCTGTGATGTCGAGAAACACCAGCTCTTCGGCACCCTCGATGTCATATCGGGCTGCAAGCTCCACTGGGTCGCCGGCGTCACGCAGATCGACGATGTTGGTTCCCTTCTCCACTCGACCGTCGGCCACGTCGAGACTCTGGAT
>JAJCXU010000255.1 GCA_029263275.1 Ilumatobacter sp. | reverse complement strand
GGCTCATGCCGTTGCGAACGCTGCTCGGGCTCACGCTGGCATTCCCCGACAAGGCGCCCTCCCGCTTCAAGATCGCGATTCGCACGGGAACGACCAGCCAACTCCGGCATCGTCTCGAGGAGGCACGTCAGGGGCGGCTTGGTGACACGCCGGGCGAAGCGGCTGAACGCCTGCTCGAGTTGGTGGGCATGCTCAGCCACCACGATCGGCTCACCCGTGGTCATTCAGAGCGCGTTCGTGCCTATTCCCACATGATCGGCGCCGAGATGGGCCTGTCGGGAAGGGAACTCGATCGGTTGCGTTGGGCTGGCCTGCTGCACGACGTCGGCAAGCTCACGATTTCGCCCGACATCTTGAACAAGCCGGGCAAGCTCACCGCTGAAGAGTTCGACATCATCAAGACCCATCCAATGGAGGGCAAGGCGTTGGTCGAGCCGCTCGCTGGCTGGCTCGGCGAGGCTTCCCGTGCGGTCTGGGAACACCACGAGCGCTTCGATGGTGGCGGCTACCCGCAGGGACTGGCCGGGACTGAGATCTCTCAGGCCGCGCGGATCGTCAGCGTTGCCGACGTCTTCGATGTCATCACGTCGATCCGTTCCTACAAGGCAGCCACGAGCCCGCGTGAAGCGCGTGAGGAACTCGCTCGATGCGCGGGAACGCAGTTCGACCCCGAGGTGGTCCGAGCATTCCTCGCGCTCTCGGTCGGCAAGGTTCGCGGCACCATGGGACCGCTTTCTTGGGTGGCGCAGCTCGCTTTCCTTCCCGGAGCGGTTGCTGCGCAGGCCGGACCAGCGCTTGCGACTGTCGCGGTCGTGACTGCTGGCGCTGCTGCAGGAACCGTCGGGATCGTCGTCGACCCGGCGCCCGCGATTGCCGAACCACGAGAGTATGTGGCAACGGTCGACGCACCTGACGAACAATCTGATGCCTCATCGGACCCGTTGTCTGACTTGCCGTCGAACACCGTCATCATCGACACCGATCTGGTCGCCCCGGGCGCCGACGAATCGCCTGCTTCTGACAACCCATCGGGTGACACCGGTTCGCCAGCGACGAGTGCGCCTGTCGACACCGTCCGCACCGACAGCGGGTCGCCCACCACAGTCAGGCCCGATCCGTCGACACCATCATCGGTCGCTCCGACTGGGTCTGACAGCACCACGTCGTCGACCGATCCGGATCGCACGTCGACGACCGGACCCGACGATTCCGTCGACACGACCACCAGTGAGCCCGATGGTGGATCGATCACCACCACGACAGCACCGAGGGCAACCACGACCACCACGACCACCAGCACGTCGACCACGACCACGACCACGACAACGACGACCACCACCACGACCACCACCACGGTGCCGCAGGTCGTCGCCGCTGATGACCTGTATCTCATCCCGGCCGGGCCCGGCGATCAACCGTCGCAACCGCTCCTGCCACTCGGCGTCGACCGCCCAGCCGACGGGCCCATGGCCAACTACGACACCGACCGAGACAACAGCCCCGGGCTGCTGATCGCGAAGGATGCAGGCGGCGTCGCAGGAAACGACCCGACGAAGGTGCAGCGATTCAGTACGGCGTTTGACGGCGTGGTGCACTTTGACACCATTGCCTCGGTCGAGTTCGAGATCGCCGCGAAGGACTTCGCAAAGAACGACATCCACGTGCAGGTGGAGTTGCGGCAGTGCGACGTGCGCGGGTGGTGTACGTCGTTCGGCGTTGGCGACAAGGACGTGAAGAACGCTGACAGGTTTAAGAAGGTCAGGATCCATTTCGGCGCCATCGACACGCTCGTGCAGCCAGGCGAGACGCTCGAACTCCGGATCGCGATTCTCGACGATTCCGAGGACGACGCGTGGTTGGCATTCGGCACCCAGGACTACGACGGCCGACTCATCCTCCACTGAGCGAGTTCATCGAACGACTTGACTGACCTGAGGCGGACCGGCCTCGGAACCCTGTGACAGCGGATCGGTAGCGTGGGCACATCGCTCACCACTCAGCCCTCGACGCGTTCTCGCCGGCAGTACGTGAGTGGTTCGCGGGTTCATTTCCCGAGCCGACACCGCCGCAGGTCCAAGGCTGGCCACACATTCGTCACGGCGAACACACACTGATCTGCGCACCCACCGGGTCGGGCAAGACGCTCACGTCGTTCCTGTCGTCGATCGACTCCCTCACGACCAATCCGCGGCCTGAGGAACGTTCACACCGCACGCGGGTCCTCTACATCTCGCCACTGCGAGCACTGGCGTTCGACATCGAGAAGAACTTGCGGGCCCCGCTCAAGGGCATCGAGTTCGCTGCCGAGCGTCTTGGTGAGCCGTTCGTGGCGCCCGAGGTCGGCATGCGCACCGGCGACACGCCGTCGAACGACCGCCAGAAGCTCATTCGTCGCCCACCCGACCTGTTGATCACCACGCCTGAGTCGCTGTATCTGATGTGCACCTCTGCAGCACGAGAAACGCTGGTCGGCGTCGAGACGGTCATCATCGACGAGATCCACGCCATGGCCACCACCAAACGTGGCGCGCACTTGATGCTCACGCTCGAACGTCTCGAAGAAATCACCGAGAAGCCGCCGCAGCGAATCGGTCTGTCGGCCACCCAGCGCCCGCTCGAAGAGGTCGCCGAGTTCCTCGGCGGCTTCAGCAAGCCCGGCGTCAAACGCCCAGTGCAGATCGTCGACGCCGGCATCCGCAAAACCCTCGAGGTCGAAGTCGTCATCCCGATCGAAGACATGTCGGGCCTGGGTCGGCCCGCGCACGACACGCCATCGAGCACGGCCGGATCGGGGATGGGTGACTCGCGTACTTCCATTTGGCCGTCGATCTACCCCGAGGTCCTCAAGCGGATCCTCGCCAACCGCACCACCATCATCTTCTGCAACGCCCGCCGCGCCGCGGAGCGGTTGGCAGCCAAACTCAACGAGTTGGCCGTCGAACAGGGGGTGCCCGGCATCGTCGACGCCGAGTCAGGGTTGATGATCGACGAGCTCGTCAAAGCACATCACGGTTCTCTGGCGCGCGAGCAACGCGTCGTCATCGAAGACCAACTGAAGCGCGGCGACCTGCGTGCCATCGTGGCCACGTCGTCGCTCGAACTCGGTATCGACATGGGCGCGGTCGACCTCGTCATCCAGGTCGAGTCGCCTGGTGCGGTCAGCCGCGGCTTGCAGCGCATCGGTCGCGCCGGCCACCAAGTCGGTGAACCATCGCGGGGGTCGATCTTCCCCAAGCACCGCGGCGATCTCCTCGAAGCAGCGGTGGTCACTCGGCGCATGATCGACGGGGAGATCGAGTCAACTCGCTACCTCCGGAACCCGCTCGACGTGCTCGCTCAGCAGATCGTTGCGCACCTCGCGGCAGTGGAGGAATGCTCGGTCGCCGAGGTCACCGACTTGGTCCGCCGCTGCGCAAACTTCGCTGAGATCTCCGACGAGCTGATGAGCAACGTGCTCGACCTGCTGTCCGGCCGCTACCCGAGCGAAGAGTTCTCCGAGCTTCGCCCCCGCATCGTGTGGGACCGAGTCAACGACACGCTGCGTGCCCGCGATGGGTCGAAGCGTCTCGCCGTCACGTCGGGTGGAACCATTCCTGATCGCGGGCTTTTCGGTGTGTTCCTCCCCGACGGAACCCGCGTCGGCGAACTCGATGAAGAGATGGTGTACGAGTCGCGCCCCGGCGAAACGTTCGTGCTCGGCGCGTCCACCTGGCGGATCGAAGACATCACCTTCGAGCGGGTCACGGTGTCCCCGGCGCCGGGCCAGCCGGGCAAGATGCCGTTCTGGCATGGCGACCGTCCGGGTCGGCCGCTCGAACTCGGTCGAGCGCTCGGCGGGTTCGTTCGAGAGATCCACGAACTCAGCGACGAAGCCGCGCAGCAGCGGCTGATGGATCACTATCGACTCGACGCGTTCGCGGCGGGCAATCTCACGCAGTACATCGCCGAGCAGGTCGAGGCGACGGGAGCGGTGCCTGACGATCGCACCATCGTGATCGAACGCTTCCGCGACGAAATTGGCGACTGGCGCATTTGCATCCTCAGCCCATTCGGCACGCCGGTGCACGCTCCGTGGGCGATGGCGATCGAACGTCGGCTCATCGATCAGTTTGACATTCCGGTCGAAACGATGTGGGGCGATGACGGCATGGTGCTCCGGCTTCCTGAGTCGGCCGATGAGCTCCCGCTCGAAGCGATCCTCATCGATCCGGAGGACATCGAGGAGCTCGTCGTCGAAACGTTGCCGCAGACGGCGCTCTTCTCCGCTCGTTTCCGCGAGTGTGCCGGACGGGCCTTGCTGCTCCCGCGGCGCAGGCCTGACAAGCGCACGCCGCTGTGGCAGCAACGCCAGAAGGCCGCGGACCTGCTGGCGGTTGCATCGAAGTACCCGACATTTCCGATTCTGCTCGAAGCGTCGCGCGAGTGCCTGCAAGACGTGTTCGACGTCCCGGCGTTGCGCGAAGTCCTCGGCGACTTGCGTTCACGCAAGGTACGGGTCGTCAGCGTCGACACGGGCAAGGCAAGCCCGATGGCATCCAGCCTGCTCTTCAACTGGATCGCGGCGTACATGTACGAAGGCGATGCACCGCTCGCCGAGCGTCGTGCCGCTGCGCTGGCGCTCGACCGTGACCTGTTGCGGGATCTTCTCGGTGCCGAGGAGTTACGCGACCTGCTCGATCCCGAGGTGCTTGCCGACGTCGAGTTGCAGCTCCAGTGTCTGACCGGTGGTTGGCGGGCGCGCTCGGCCGACGAGCTCCACGACGTACTGCGCAAGGTCGGCGATCTGTCGGCGGTCGACATCGACCTCCGCTGTCGCTCCGCTGCCGACGAGGCCGCAGAAGTCGAAGTCGACGATGTCGGGCCTCCAGTCGAGGGACCGCCGGTTGGCAACGAGCAGGCCGCCGAGTGGCTGGCCCAGCTGTTGGGCGAGAAACGCGCCATCGAAATCTCCGTCGGCGGCGAAACCCGCTACGCGGCAGCCGAAGACGCTGCTCGTTACCGGGATGGCCTGGGCTGCGCACTTCCTGTGGGTCTTCCGATGGCGTTCACCGAACCGGTTGCACGCCCGCTCGAAGAGCTCGTCGGTCGGTATGCACGCACACACGGCCCGTTCGTCGCCGCCGACGTGGCGCGTCGTTTCGGCGCGCCGACCGAACGAGTTGCCGGTGCGCTCGCAGCCCTGGAGGGCGATGAGCGAATCGTCATCGGAGAGTTCCGGCCCGAGGGTGTGTCGCGCGAGTTCTGCGAGGTCGACGTGCTGCGCCAGCTCCGTCGTCGATCGCTGGCGGCGCTGCGCCGTGAGGT
>JAJCXU010000254.1 GCA_029263275.1 Ilumatobacter sp. | reverse complement strand
CCGGTCAGTCTGTGCCTGGCACAGACTGACCGGATCACTCGAGGGTGGCGTAGGTGGTGGTGCGGTCGTCGGTCGTGCCGACGTTCGCCACGCACTCGGCCAGGTCGGTCAAGTACTGATCGATCACACCGGTGTTGGTGTTGCTGACCGTCGAGTGGAGATTGTCCGGCGGAGTCTGACGGTCGTGATACCAACCGCGCTCGAGGAGTGCGTCGCCGAGCGCGAACATGTCAACGCCGCTCTCGGGCTCAGCCGCCATCGCGACGAGGTGGAACTGTCCATCGCCGAGCACCCGAATGCCGTCGATCGCCATGATCCCGGCCCGCATCAGATCAGCATTGACCAGGGTCTGCTGCGTGAGGTCGACGTAGCCATCAACGCCGAGGTGCTGCATCACTGCCCAGGCGCACGCCATCGGCAAGCCCGAGCGCGTCCCCTGCATGTTGGGCGAGGCATAGAACCCTCCAAGCCAGTCGTCGAAGACGAACGTCTGGTACTGCCGCGAGGCCTTCGAGTTGTGGAGGATGACGGACACACCCTTCGGGGCATACCCGAGCTTGTGGATGTCCGCGGAGATCGTGGTCACGCCGTCGACACGGAAGTCCCACGGCAACACCTCTCGCCCGATCCGCTCCGCAAAGGGCAACACGAAGCCACCCATACATGCGTCGACGTGACAGTTCGCACCGACTGACTTCGCCAAGGCGGCAATGGCTGGAATGTCGTCTTGTACACCCTGCGGATACTGCGGCGCCGACCCGACGACGAGCACCGTGTTGTCGCTGACCACCGACGCCATCGCCTCGACGTTGGCGGTGTAGTCGTCACGGACCGGCACCTTGTGCACGACGAGGCCGAAGTTGTCGGCCGCCTTGTGGAACGCGGCGTGCGCCGTCTCGGGGAGCACCATCTCGGGTTTGGTGATGTTGCGCTCGGCGAGGCCACGTTTCCGAGCGGCGAGCACACCGCACAGGATCGATTCAGTCCCGCCGCTCGTCAGAAATCCCGCCGTGTTCTCGTCGCCGTTGAGCAGGTCGGCGGTCCACCCGACTACTTCGGATTGGATCTGGCGCAACGACGGAAAGGCCTGCGTGTTCAGCGCATTCTCGTGGAGGTACAACCGCGCGGCCTGCTCCGCCACGTCATGCACGGACGGACCACCGTCGTACACCATGCCGAAGGTCTTGCCATCGGCCCATTTCACGTCACCCGATCGCTTCTCGGTGAGTTCGGTGATTACATCGTCGACCGGTCGTCCCTGTTGTCCCAGCGCTGCCATGGACTCAAGTGTCGCGCACTTTTCAGACCACAACGTCGGCGAGCGTCAGGTGGTGGCGGCGGCGCGATCGGCGAGCCGTTGCTCAAGCCGGCGATCGGTGTCGACCGCGACACGGTGCATCACGCGTCGATACGCGGAGTAGTCAGCAACGGCGTAGTGCTGCGAGCCGCGGTTGTCCCAGATCGCGATCGTGTCGGGCTTCCACCGGAGCCGAACCTGATGATCCGGCCGGTTGATCGCATCGAGCAGATAGTTCACGATCCGTTGGGACTCGCCCGCGCCGGTCCCCATGATCCAGCGCGAGTTCGACTCACTGAGGTTGATGTACGGACGGCCCGTGACCGGGTGATGCGACACGATCGGCCATACGGCCGATCCCGCTGACGCCATCATGTCGGTTATCCCTTGGTTCCCAGCTGCGGCATAGGCGCCGTTGCGGAACTGTCCGGGGTCGTGGCAGATCTGCATGCCTTCGAGGTCGCTCCGGAATCCCGGGTCCAGCGATTCGTACACCGAATACATGCTGGCCCAGAGCGTGTCGCCTCCGACTGGCGGAATGATGACCGCCTTCAGGATCGAGGCGAACGGTGGCTTCTCGCGAAAGGTCATGTCGCTGTGCCACTCCGAGGCGTCGGGTCGGTCTCCCGGTTGCCAATCGAGCACCGCGACGTCGGCGTGCTCTGGCAGCGTCGCGTAACTGTGATGCCGCGGGGCGAGATCGCCGAGAAGCGTGCCCAGCCGAACATGGAGTTCCGGCGTGAGCGGCTGGTCGCGGAAGAAGAGCACCTGGTGCTCGATCAACTCGTCATAAATCGCCTCGACCGTGGCCGCAGCCATCTCCGCGTCCGCGGTCAGCGCGGCAGCGAGATCGAGATCAAGAACCTCGGCACCGAGTGCCGGGGACCAGCGTTCCACCTGCAGTTCCGTCATTCATGGAGCGTACTTCTGGCACCTCGCACGGTGTGACAATCGGCCCTTCTTCGGACGGTTGTTAGGGCGCCTTGACACTTTCGGGCAGGGGGTGTCTACACTCCACGCGATGAGAACTCATGGCGCCCTCGCCCTGCGTACCGGTGCGGCCCTTGCGGCCTTCGCACTGCTCGCTTCGGCATGTGGAGGCAACGATGCCGATGTCACCATCTACTCCGGTCGGACCGATCGATTGATCCAGCCGATCCTTGATGATTTCGAGGAGGCCAGTGGTCTCAACGTCGAGGTCAAGTACGGCAACTCCGCAGATCTCGCGCTGCTGATCGAGGAGGAGGCATCGTCGGGTGGTTCGAAGGCCGACGTGTTCCTGTCCCAGAGCCCCGGCTCGATCGGCTTCCTCGAGCAGAACGATCGGCTTGCCGAGCTCCCCGCGGCGACGCTGGCACTGGTTCCGTCGTCGGTCAGCGACGATGGCGGCAAATGGGTCGGGTTCTCAGGCCGCCAACGCGTCCTGGTCTACAACACCGACCAGGTCGACCCTGCTGACCTGCCGGACAGTGTGTTTGCATTGACCGAGCCCGAATGGTCGGGACGCGTCGGGGTCGCACCGAGCAACGGCTCGT
>JAJCXU010000253.1 GCA_029263275.1 Ilumatobacter sp. | reverse complement strand
GCGCACCGTGCTCGGTGAGAGCCTCGACATTCCGCCAGTGCCCGACCTGACCACGGCCCTTCACAACCTCGGGGGGCTCTTCGACGGAACGGGAACTATCGCAGAGGTCAACTGTGCGACATTCGACGCACAGGTCGGTGTGCTCCAAGCAGACCGCACCGTCGCGATCGGTATCTCGACCACGATCCTCGACACCCAGTTCGGCGGTACGTTCGACTGGAACTTCGACAAGCCCGCCGAGAGTGCGTTCAACCTCTCGAAGCAACTGATCATTCAGGTGCTGTCCGGGCAAGTCCCGCAGGGCCCGCCGTGCACAGCCATCGGCTCCGCGGCGACGCCACCGCCGAGCAACCTGGCGCTGTCCGGGACGACGACGATCTCCGAGAATGGCATCGCCACGCTGTCGGGCACCTTCGCCTCGGATGCGGGTGCGGCCCACAGCGTCGTCATTGACTGGCGCGACGGCCCAGCAAGCACGATCAACCTGCCGGCTGGAACGCTGAGCTTCACGGCGACGCATCGCTACCTCGACGATGGAGTGTCGGGAACGACGTCGGACAACTACTTCGTCTCGGCGAAGGTGACGAACCCGGCGACGGGCTCGACGTCAGCGACCCGAACCATCACGGTCAACAACGTGGCGCCGACCGCTGCGGTCTCTTTGGTGTCCACGGTGAACGAGAACGGAGTCGTGATCCTCTCGGGCAGCATCACCGACCCGGGCACTGCTGACACCTACAACGTCGTCATCGACTGGAAGGACGGCCCGGCAACGAGCCTCTCGCTCGGTGGCACTCGAACCTTCAACGCCAGCCACCAGTACCGCGACGACAACCCCACGAATACCGCAAGCGACAACTACGCGGTGAGCGTGCGGGTGTCGGACGACGACCGCGGTGCGACGACGACCACCCACAACCTCGTCGTCAACGACATCGCACCATCGAACCTCGTGGTCAACACGGAGTGGTCCGCTCAGACATCCTCCGGTGACTTCGTCCTGCGTGGCGCAAACGCGACATCGGTGGAAGAAGGCGACTGGATCACCGTTCGTGGCTCGTTCACCGACCCCGGTCTCCAGGACGTCCACACGGTGGTCATCGATTGGAAGGACGGCGGCATCGTCGTCGTGGAAGACGCCGCAGGCGTCGAGTGCACCACCGATCGGGCCGGTTGCCCGTTTGTGGTCAGCAACGAGACCTCCACCGTCCTGCGCCTTCCGGTCGAGGCGCGGACGTTCACCGTGCGGCACCGCTTCGACGACGACAACCCGACCAACACCCCGTCCGACGTCTACCCGATCACGGTGGAGGTGCTTGGCGACGACACGCTCTCAACCTCGGTGACGCGAAACATCACCGTCGCCAACGTTGCGCCGCGCAACGTCGTGTTCTCCTTCGGCTTGCTGGCGATCGACGAGAACGAAACCGTCAACCTCCACGGTTCGTTCGAAGATCCGGGCCTGCTCGACACGCACTCGGTCGTGGTCGACTGGGGCGACGGCACGCTGCCCAACGCCTTTGTGGTCTTCGCCGATGAAGCAGCCGACGACTCGGCGGTGCGTGAGTTCGACGTGCCGCACCGATTCCTCGATGACAAGCCGACCGGTACGCCGCTCGACGAATACCCCATCTCGATCAGCCTGGTCGACGACGACACCGGCATCGCCACCGACATTCGCACCCAGTACAAGGTGCCCGTTCTCGATCCAGTGACGGGTGAGCCTCAGTTCGAAGCGAACGGCGACTTCGTTACCACCACGGTCGAGACCGACGCTCCCATCGTTCGTGTCGCCGACGTGGCACCGGAAGTTGCGATCGACATCACCGAGCAGATCGACGAGAACGACGTCGCGGTGCTGACCGGAACGTTCTTCGACCCGGGAACGAAGGACGGCTGGACCGTCGACATCGAGTGGGGCGACGGGTCCGCATCCGACACATTCACCATCGCCGATGGTCGGCTCACCCCGCTCGGGCCCGACGGAGCCCTCGTCGAAGCCAGTGGCGTCGACGTGATCGGTGACGATCCCCTCGACGAACTTCACTTCGGCCGGCTGATCGGACGCGAGTGGAGCTTCGAGTTGCGCCACCAGTACATCGATGACGACCCGACCGATACTCGTTCGGACGTCTACATCGTCACGGCAACCGTGACCGACGACGACACGCTTGCTGGTGAGGCCGTCGACTCGATCATCGTCGACAACGTCTTGCCGACGATCGAGGCCGGGAACGATCAACTCGTGTTTGAGGACGATCTCCTCACGCTCGACCCGGCGCAGTTCGGCGACATCGGCACGGCTGACACCCACACGGCGTACATCTCCTGGGGCGACGGCACGCTGGTCGATCCGGTGACGGTCACCGAGTTCGACGGCGTCCTCGGCGCCGCTGAGGGAGCGAATGGCACCCTCGACGCAACCCACCGGTACACAACTCCTGGCCTCTACCGGGCGACGCTCTGCATCGTCGATGACGACCAGCGCCACACGCCGGTGTGTGACTCGTTCGATGTCACCGTCGTCAACTCCTTCCTCAAGTTCGCCGCCTTCGCTGACGGACGCTCTGCCAAGATCGAAGACGACGCACAGGTCGATGGATCTGTTGGCGGCAATGATGACGTACGTCTCGATCGGGATTCCGCCGTGTCCGGCGACGTCGTGAGTGTGGCCGACGACGTCCAGGTCGACGACCGCAGCACCGTTGGCGGCTCTGTCATCGCCGGCAGCGACATCGACGTTGACCGCTACGCCCAAGTCAGGGGCGACGCCGACGCCGCCAGGTCCGTCTCGGTGGGCTACCGGGCATCGGTCGCCGGCACGATCACCGAGGGCCCGCTGGCCGAGGCATTCCCCGACATCACCTGGATCGACCTCGACGTGCAGCCCGGCGACGAGCGGATTCGCTTGTCTCGCGGCGGAACGCTCGCACCGGGTGACTATGGCTCGGTTCGCGTCGACCGCGGCACGCTGACCCTCCAGGGAGGCACCTATCGCATCGAATCACTCGAGGTGAAGCGTGGAGTCATCATCCAGATCGACCTCGACCCGGACGGCGACGGCATCGTCAACCCGCTGGTGATCGAAGCACATGGAAAGGTCGACCTCGACCGCGGTGTGCAGATGCAGATCTCATCGCGTGTCGGCGGCCCCGAGGACATCCTGGTGGTCACCGCTGGTGGCCGCAAGCACGAGCATTCCTGGTCGAGCGGCGACCGACGGGCCTACGACCTGCACGGCTACTCGGGCAGCACGAAGATCGAACTCGGGTCTGACGGCGTGTTCATCGGAACGTTCCTCGCCGCAGACGGCGACGTGGAACTCGGACGAGACAGCGTCTTGGAGGGCGCGATCTACGGCCGCACCGTTGAGGCCGAAGACGACTCGATACTCAACGCCCGACCGGCAATCAACCTGTTTGCCTCCCGGTACGTTCCGAGTCGCGTCGGAGCGCCTGAGACGCTGCTCACCGTTGACGCCGGCGCCGATCAGGTTGTGTTCGAGGATCAACTCGTGTCGCTCGATTCCGCCAGGTTCTTCATCGCCGACAATGCGTCTGGAGCGGCAAGCGCGTCCGACGCGATCCATCGTGCCACGATCGACTGGGGAGACGGGGCAGCGTCCACCGGAACGGTTGACCAAGTCGCCGACCTGGTGAACGGCTCACACCGTTATGCGGAACCCGGTATCTACGTCGTCCGTGTCTGTGTCTTCGCACCCGCAGGGATCGATCCGGCCGAGGCGGATACGTGCAATCTCGACACGTTCGAAGTGACGGTCGTGAGCGGTCGTCTCCGCTTTGCTGCCTTCGCCGATTCATACCTGTCCGTCCGCTACGACGACGTGGTGACCGGCAGTGTGGGCGCCGGATCACGCGTGAGCACAAGCTCGCGGTCGTCGATCAGTGGCGACCTGGTGTCCGTACACGGCGACGCAACTGTCGGCTCATCGGGTTCGGTCGGCGGCGACGTGATCGCTGGCGACGACGTCCGCCTGAGTTCCCGTTCCACCGTGGCAGGTGATGTTGACGCCGGCCATCGCGTTCGGGCCGACCGATCTGCCGTTGTCAACGGTTCGATCACCACCGGTCAGTCCGCCGATCGTTTTGCCCCCGTCACAACGTTCGATTTTCCCGTCGAAGGAGGCACCGACAGCGTCCGCTCCAGGTCGTCGGTCGTGCTCGACCCAGGCATCTACAACAGTGTCAGCGTCAAGCACGGCACGCTGTCGATGACGTCAGGTGTGTATCGAATTCGGTCACTCACAACTGGCTCTGGTGTCACGATCGACATCAACCTCGACCCGGACGGCGATGGCATCGTCAACCCGCTGGTGATCGAGGTCGATCATCGGTTCTCACTCGGCCGCGACAACACGATGCGAATCGTCTCCGCGGTCGGAACGCCCGCTGACGTTCTCGTGATCGGCGATCATGCCCGCATCAGCCTGGGTGATCGAACGACCGTGGTCGGTTCCTACATGACCTCGACGAGTTCCGTGTCGCTCGGCTCGCACGCATCCTTGACCGGCACGCTCTCCGGCTGGTCGGTCTCCATCGGGTCGGACAGTCAGGTCATCGCCGTCCCGGCCACCGCCGTGTACGTCGATCACGTGCTCCGCTGACCCGCTACGGGTTCAGCTTGATCGTGCCGTCGATGACTGTCGAGCTGATGAACTTGGCGAAACAATCACCCCGGGCGAGGCCCTCGTCGAGACACCAGGCCAGTGCTCCATTCGCGTTGTCGAAGGAGAGCGGCACGACCGTGATGTACCACCCAGTCATGGGGGCGTCGTCAGTGCGGAAGTTGTACGTCCCGCCGTCGACCACGACCGCCCCGAAGGCATCACGATGGCTTTGGTGATCGGCGAGGATCTCGGCAAAGCCGAACACCGTGCCATCGACGACCAGACCCTCACGCTTCGCACTGAGCTGCGGAACCCATCGTTCAGCGAGCGCATCGACCAGCGGTTGGTCAGCGGCGACCAGGGCCGCGAGCTGGTCGAGTGCGTTGAGCGTCGTGCTCACCGGTGCCGTCGTCTCGACCGGTGCCGTCGTCTCGACCGGTGTCGTCGCTGCGACGGGTGTCGTCGTTGCGGCGATCACGGTGGTTGCTGGACCGTCGGTGGTCGGCGACCCGACCGTTCCGCCGTCGTCGGTCAGCAACAGGAACCCAGCAACGCCGATGGCGAGCAAGATGATCAGCCCGACGGCGATGGTGGCTGCTTGGCGACTCGCCCCTGCTGTTGACGCCTGATGGGTCGCGGGCGGAGGAGTACGAATCGGCGTGGCGATCTCCGGTGGAGCAGCGGCCGGCATCGCCGTCGTTGACGCGGCCGCAGTGGCGGCGGGCGGGTTCACCTCGGCGAGCACGGTCGTCGCTCCAACGGGAGGTGTCGTGTGGACGTGCGGACGAGCACCGACGATCGCCATGGACGACGCAGGGACTCCCAGCGCCGTCTCCGCTTCTTGCAGGGCCTGGCCGAATGCTTCGGCGGTCGGATACCGACGTGATGGATCCTTCTCCATCGCCCTCGCGAGCACACGGGCGAGGGCCTCGGGAATGCCGTGCGCCACCAGGTCGGGCGGTGCTTCGGTGATGACCCGTCGCATCATCGCAACCAGCGCCTCGTCAGTCCCGCGGACGAAGGGAGCTCTCCCGGTGAGCGCCTCGAACAACGTGGACGCCAAGGAGTAGACATCGCCTCGCTCCGTCGGTGACGTGCCATCGAGGACCTCGGGGGCGACGTGAGCGAGCGACCCCGTGACGACACCGGCGCGCGTTTCGTGCCCGCCCTGGATGCGGGCGATCCCGAAATCGGAGAGCTGCCCGCCGTACGGGGATCGCAGCACGTTCTCGGGCTTGATGTCGCGGTGCAGGACACCTGCTCGATGGGCGGTTTCGAGCGCTCCGGCGAGCTGAACACCGAGTTCGGTGACCTGCTGCCAGCTCATCGGGCCGTCCTGGGCCAGGCGGTCGTGCAGGGTGCCCTCGGCGATGTACGGCATCACGAGGTAGGGCCGCCCATCGGCGGTGAATGCGGCGTCGTACAACGTGACGATGCCCGGATGATCCGAGATCGCCCCCATCGCTTTGCACTCTCGATCGAACCGATGACGGTCTTCGCTGTCCATCCCGGAACGCTCGATGACCTTCACCGCAACGTCGCGGCGAAAGGCGGGCTGATGGCCGCGGTACACGACTGCGAAGCCGCCTCGCCCAATGAGTTCAAGCCCTTCGATCCCGGGCAGCTCGGGGGCTGTCGTCGCATCCGCCACCGCCCCACCGTAGACGGATTGGCGGCCCGGCTACAGAAGTGCGCCCGCGTCGCCTGAGGAATCGTGAGGGTCTGCGGCGCCGGCGTCGGGTTCGGGTGTCGACATGCCGAGCGCTTCCTCGAGGCGGGCG
>JAJCXU010000252.1 GCA_029263275.1 Ilumatobacter sp. | reverse complement strand
GCGGTCAGTCTGTGCCTGGCACAGAGTGACCGGTCAGGCGGGGTTGTCGGCAGCGAGTTGGAGGACTTCGTCCTCGGGGAACGCACCGATCCAGCCGGTGATCGGCGTGCCGTCAGCCTTGAGCATCACTGCGGTGGGCTGTGAGCTGACCCCAATCGTCTGCCACGAGATGAACGACTCATCCCACAACATGTCGAACGTGATGTCGAACTTGTTGTCGAAGTCGTTGGCTTGGCCAAGGCTGTCTTGCGTACCGAGGCCAATCACGCGGACCTCATCACCATGTTCTTGAGCAAACTGCTCAACGTCGGGAGCTTCCCGACGGCAGGTGGGTCAATGCGGAGCCCACATCCAGATGAGGATGGGCTTGTCGCCGACGCCATAGTTGCGAAGGTTGACCTTGTTGTCATCGTTCAAGTTGTCGACGATGAGGTCGGGCAAGAGGTTGGTCGCAAGGTCCGCGGCTGGGTCGACGGCAACGACGTCAGCAACCTGCACGGCAGGCAGATCGCTTGCCGAATCGCCGTTCGAATCGCCGCTGTCTCCACCGCCGCAGGCCGCCAGGGCAAACGCGCCGGCCAATGTGGCCGCAACGAGTTTGCCGGATCGGCTTCGTCCAATACTCATGTTGCACATTCTTGCGGAGCGAAGCACGTCGCGCTCTGCGATCGGGATCGGTTCCCGGAACGTTTCGAAGTCAGGTACAGATCTGTCCGTTGACCGAGACCGTGCCGTCGGCTGCCATTTCGTAGAGCCCGGACACCTGCCTGAGAATTCCTGCGTCGACCAGTGTCTGTTCAAAGCGGTCAGCGTCGTTGGCGGCTCCGGTCGGTGGGATCGCATCGAGCTGTCGTTCGCCGAGATAGATGTCAGCCGCTTGAGTCAGGACTCGCGAGTCAGTTGCACAAGATGCTTCCTCGCCACGATCGGTGATGCCGCGCACTGCGAAGACCGTGACGGTGGAGAGGATGCCGATGATCACGATGGTGATCAGGATCTCCACCAACGCGAAGCCGGCGTCGGTGGCCGTGCGGCGAGTGGGCAAAGAAGTCATGTCGTTGCATCGGCAGTTCTCGATGAATGCTTGAGACTCAGCGAATGATGTCGGACGACGGACAGGGAAAAGCAAAGAAGACCCCGCCCGAAGGCGGGGTCTTCTTCAGTTGTTCAGTGTTGCTTGATCGTCAGGTCAGGCGGTTTCGCAGACGCCACCGACGGTGGCGGTGAACGATGCCGGGGAACCCGGGACGAACTGCCACTTGGCGGTGTCCGGAGCAGTCTTCAGGTACGGACCGACGAGCGATGCCGGTGCCGGAGCCTGGTCGGGAGCGACAGCTGCGGCGTTAGCCGTGACTTCCGCTGCCGTGTAGGCCGGGTCAGACTGGTTCTGGGCGTAGTACGACTCGATGGCCGTGTCCAGCGTCCGAGCCTCGACCGAGCAGGCGTTTTCTTGGCCCTTGTCGGTGATGCCACGAACGGCGAAGACCGTCACGGTGGCGAGGATGCCGAGGATGACGATGACGATGAGGAGTTCAACGAGTGTGAAGCCCTTGTCCTGATTCTTTTCCATTGTTCTGCGTTCCTTCCGCTGAATGTTGGAGATTGTTGTTTGGAAGCACCCCGTGAGTTCCATCTCCCGTAGCGCACTAAGTTCTTCGGTCCCCCCTGTCGATCCTTGAGAAGAAATCTCAAAAGATTTCGTCTCGTTGCAGATGCACCATTGATGTGGTGTGTGTAGGCCACTGATCGCTCAAGCCAGGGCTGGGGCGCGCCGATACATACACAGGTGCACGCAGCGGGTGTGCGCACGACACATGCTCAGGACCACACATGTTCGGAAAGACCAAAGACGCCATCGACGACGACTTCACCGGAATCTTCGGTGACGAAGAGGCGGCGGACAACGAAGCGCAGTTCGACCAACTGCGCGAGCGAGTGCAGCACGTCGAGGGCCAGATCCACAGTCAGTTCACTTCGATGGCTGCCTACGCACAGATCGCTCAGGAACAGATCGAACTCACACGCGCTGAGTCGCGAGCTGAGAACGAGCAGAGCGAGCGTCGCGTCACGCAACTGATCGAACGAGAACGCGCCGAGCGACTGGGCATGCCCACGCCGGGCCACGATCCAGGCACGTCGTCCGATGTCGACGCTCGACTCGACTCGCTCGAAGTGGCCGTCGAAGCCATCAAGGTCGGCCTCAGCGACTGCCTCTCTCGCCAGAAGGCCCTCGCCGATGCAATCACCGCACTCTTCCAGCCGGCCGACGCCTCGCCGGTTTCGGCAACTCTGCCCCCACCGAGCATCGACGGCCCGATCGGCGACCTCTCTCTGGCCTGAGTCCCGCACCACCGAACCACCCGCAACGAGGCCCCGCACCAAGTGCGGGGCCCTCGCCGTTTTCAGCGTCAGTCAGCCGCCCAGCGCCACCGGTGAGAAGCCGCCACACCCCCCGTGGGAGCAACTCACCAGAACGGTACGAACAGATGCAGCGGTGAGAACGCACCACACCACCCGTGGGCAATTCTCACCCGACGGAGTGGAGAGGCCATGCACACCAGCGGCGCAGGCGGACCAACAATCAAGGGATCCGCTGAGGATCACGGTCGTTCGAGGTCAAGGAACCCGACGACGAAGTTGAGCTTGCTCAATGAGGAGTTCGGGTGACGCAGAGATCGGACGAGCTGGCCTCAGCGGACTCAGCGAACGAGTTCCATGCGCATGCCCTCGGTGTCCCAGAACGGGTCGAGTGGCATACGGGAGATTGCTCGGCCCGAACCGCGACGTGCGGTCCAGAGCATCGCAGCGGCCGCCATCACGTGAACCGGCGCGGCGCCAACCGGCGGCACGCGGGTGATCACTTCTTCAACACCGGGGAGCTGCATTCGGATCAGCTCGAGGCGTTCGAGTCGCCCATCTTCGTGATACGGCGAGGTGGTCAGCGGCACGTCACCGTTCATCGCGGTGAACGAGATGTCGGGATGCCCCGAGAACCAGCTTCGTGCGTGGAACGGCTGAATCTCACGCTCGGCTTCACGCAACCACCGCAGACGGCGACGGTCGTGACGTGTCATCCACGGCTCCATCTCCATCGTCTCAGCGGGGGTGTCGGCGCGCAGCGCGGCCCGGCTGGGGACACCGTTGATCGCATTGCTGCGTGGCCATCCGACGAACTGTCGCGCTTCGAGTTCACACGGGCGGAACCGCCCGTTCGGCGTGTCGT
>JAJCXU010000251.1 GCA_029263275.1 Ilumatobacter sp. | reverse complement strand
TGATCGGCGTGTCGGCGGCATCCCACGAGGCCACCAATTTGTTGAATGCCACTGATGCTTTGAGAAACGTCTTCATGAAACTCGGGAGCGACGAAGCGTCGACTTCTTCGTCGGACGCCTTGCTGGCCAGGAGTTCGTTGGTCGTGTCGAGATCGTCTTGCTCTTGCCGGACGGCAGTGAAGCTGCCGGTGATCGTGTCAGATTCTGTCCAGCCGACCGATGCTGCAAGCGACGCCCAGCTGTACCGCCACTCGCCAGTTGCTTCGACGCAGCTGCCACCGGTGACTTCAACCTCGAGGCCACTGATTGCCTCGGTGTTGTTGATGGCGTTCGATCGGCCGCCAATCATCACGGTGCCCGTATTGGTCTGAGAGCCCGACACTCCGAAGCGATTGGCTGGACCAGCAATCGTGCCCGTTCCGTCGAGGCGAACGTCGGCTGTTCCGTCGGCCTTGCCGCTGAACAGCATCTTCCAATCGCCCCCGATCAGCCACTCTCCAGTGGCTTGTTGCTCCGCCACGTCGACGTAGAACGTCGAGTCGAAGTCAGCTGACACGGTGAGTTGGACCCCGTCTTGCGTCGCGGTGAGGTGCGGGAATGTCGCGTCCGCGGTGCCCCACCAGAACCCGTCGCAGAGTGCCAGCGCAGCTTCGTCGCCGCAGCCGGTTCGGTCGTCGGCGTACTCGACCTCGATGGGTGGTTGAGCATGGACTGAGGCGACGGTGGCTGCTGTGAGCACAGCCACGGTGCCACCGACGAGGAGTTTGGCTTTCATGGAGCCAGAAAAACACACGCCAGGCGGATTGTCATGAGTAACCGATTGCTCATGCCGACGGAGATCGCTGAGACGAGCGGGCATCCTCGATCGGAAGTGCCGAGCCATCGCTGTTCGGGCAGGCTCGGGTTCGCGTTGCTTGAATCGGTTTCTGTGTGCCCAGCTATACAGGCCGTGCGGTAATCCATCCGAGGTCGGAACTGATTCGCACTCCGGTTCCTGGATTGTGGAGTGGCGTGACAACATCATGCAGGGCTTCGCAGAACACGTCGTAGCCGACCGCTTCGATGGCGGGTATTGATGGGCCAGCGGACGCGAGTGCGCAGACGGCGGTTTCGATGTCGGGCCACTCGTTGGTCACTTCGACGGTTCCTCGCCGCTGGACCTCGAAGCCGGTCCGCTCGAGCATGGCGTTGACCACATCACCGGTTTCGCCCAGTTCAATCGTCGACGATCCGTGACTTTCAGGTGAGAGCTCGATGATCTTGGCGAAGTAGGGCAGGAGCCCCATCCGCTCGAACGGGCCCCAATACGTCATTCCGAGCTGTCCGTCGGCGGTGAGAACACGGTGAGTCTCTCGGAGTGCTTCGTCGCACCCGTTCCAGATCCCGTTGAAGCTCGTGACGACATCGAAGCAATCGTCCTCGAACGGGAGATCAAACATGTCACCGACCCGGAAATCGCCGCCGGGAGTGCGGGCTCGAGCGATGTCGATCAAGTTGGCCGAAGCGTCGAGACCACTCACCGAGGCCCCGCGACGGGTTGCGAGACTTGCTGCCAGACCCGAACCACAGGCGATATCGAGATGGGCTGTCCCTTCGCCGAGACCGAGCGCATCGAACAGCAGATGATTCGCAGGAAGGGCGTAGGGCTCGAAGAGGTAAGCCCATTGCGTGGCACGCGCACCCCAACCGGTTCCAGCCTCCACCCAAGCGTGGCGACGTGCCTCGGAGTCGGGTTGCTCGGTGAACATCTGCTCGGTCATCGCTTCTCCTCGTAGTGAGCACGATCGGTCGTACTAGATGTCAGAGTACGACCGATCGTGCTAACTTGTCAATCGATGACCGACAGATCAGTCAAGACGCCACGTCGCACTCGAGCCGATGGCGATCGAACGAAGCAACTGATCCTCGACACGGCCGTTCGGCTCGCAACCGTCGAAGGTCTCGATGGACTCACCATCGGCAAGCTGGCCAACGCCACAGCCGTCAGCAAGAGCGGTGTGTATGCCCACTTCGACTCCAAACAAGACCTGCAGTTGGCAACCGTCGAGAACGCCCGCAAGCTCTTCGTGGACGTCGTCGTTGTGCCGGCCCTGAGGGACGAAGGACTCGAACGCCTCACCGGATTGTGTGAGATGTTCTTGTCCTACGTCGAGCAGCGCACGCTTCCGGGCGGCTGCTTCTTCGCCGCCGCAGCATCTGAGCTTGGTGGGCGCGCCGGCCCACTGAGAGAACTGGTCGCGACGAACCAGAGGGACTGGATCGGCCTCCTGAGTGCTGCTGCGTCACAAGCCGTGACGAACCAGCAGCTTCGCTCAGACACCGACGTAGCAGGGCTCGTGTTCGAACTCAACGCCATAGTGATCTCCGCGAACACCGGCTTCATCCTCCATGACGACCCCGTCATCATCTCTCGTGCTCGGTCCGCCATCGAGCGGGTGCTCGACGCAGCCAAGCCCACCTGACCGTCGATATCGACGTTGCTCTCAGACGTGAGCGCCGGTGGTGGTGTCTTGGTCAGTGGCCTCGTGTTTGGTCTGCGAGTTCGGCGATTCTGCGTTGGCCGGACTGCAGTGCCTCGGCAGTGGTGTGCATGGATCCGCCCCTCGCGACGATCGGCTGTGTGCTTGCTGCAGCGGTGCCGACCATGAACTTGGCGCCTTCGCTGGCGGACGTGACGACGATGGGGTCGATGCTGGCTTCGAACACTGCAAGTGTCCGAGGCTCGACGGTTGTGCCTCCGGTCTCGACGTTTCCGTCGTGGGTGAAGATCCAGGCGACATCGTGGTCAGCTGGCGGTGTGAAGCTCCATTCGGTACTGGCGTCGAGCGTGACGTCGAAGTAGTTGAAGTTGACGGGCACATCGATCGGGCTGGTCGCCGCCATGAAGGTGCCGGCGAGGACGCTGGTGGTGTCGACCACGGGCAGATCATCGGATGCGACGTCTTGGTAGTTGCTGGGACCGTTCTCGAGATCCGGTGGCAACGCAATCCAGAGTTGAAATCCGCTGACTTGGTGCTCGGCGCGTGGGTGGTAGTACTCCTGATGCCAGATCCCGCCTCCGGAGGCCATCCACTGCACCCCGCCTTCGTCGAGTCGTTCGACTGCTCCGCCGGTGTCGGCGTGGTCAAGATCGCTGGCGAGCACGTAGGTGAAGGTGCCGACGCCACTGTGGGGGTGCCAATCGAATCCCCACTTGCTGTCAGTGGTCACGTCGAAGTGGTCGAGGAACACGAACGGGTTCAGTCGCCGACGGAGTTCGTTGGTGCCGATCACTCCGTGGATCGGACCGCCGTTGTCGGCGGAGTGGGTGAACTCGACCGAGCGAGAGGTGTGGCCTGTGTGAGTAGTCATGCGATTCCTTCCGATGTAGTTATGTGATGTAACCATATCCGAGAAATAGTATTCCCACGTAACTACATTCGGGTAGGTTGATCCGGTGGCACTCCTTGATGACGATCCGCGGTGGGACACCTTCGGTCTGCTGCTCGAGGCATACCGAGCTGTCGATGCAGCTATCGCGTGCGATACGTACGAGACGATCGAATACGACCGCCAAGTGGTCGATCTGATCATCCGTCTCGCTCGAACCCCCGAGGGTCGGCTGCGCCCAGCTGCGATTGCCGCCGCACTTGCAACGACTCGGCCGCACACCAGCACGCTTCTTGATCGAGCCGAACAGCATGGACTCATCGCACGCACACCGGATCCGACCGACGGACGCGCCACGACGATCTCGCTGTCAAGAAAGGGTGAGCGACAAGCCACCCGGATGGCCGAACAGCTCCTCCGCTCAGTCGAGGCACATATTCACAGCCAGCTGAGTAGCGCCGACATCGGGAACCTCGAAACCAGCTTGCGCACCCTTCGAGATGCCGCCCAACAACACCTCCACGACTGACTGAGCTGCCGCGAAGACCGTCGCGCAATTTGGGCGGCGATCAGCCGTGCCCGCCCAGCGGATGGATGAACTAACTTGTTGGCTAACAAGTAAGTAGAAAGGACCGAACGAATGGACGACACATTGACGGCTCGACGTCTGGCCGTGCTCGAGGAGCACTTCCAGTCCGAAGTCGATCACGACTGGGACCGGTGCTTGAGCACATTTCGCGAGACACCTCGGTACGAGATCGTCGCAACCGGGCAGGTGCACGAAGGGCGCGATGCGGTCGTGGCCTACCACCGTGCGCAACGCGAGGCGTTCCCCGACCAACGCCACGAGAACGTGCGAATGCATGTGGCCTCCGACGACACGATCATCGCCGAGTTCGACTTGCTCGGCACCAACGACGGAGAGTTCGTCGGCGGCCCACCCACGGGCAAGGCGTTTCGAGTCGCGGTGATCGCCGTCTTCTTCTTCGACGGCGACCGCATCATCAACGAACGCGTCTATCTCGACACGGGCAGCCTCGTTCGCCAGATCGGACGCGAGGACCTCCTCCCGGCCGTGGGCACCGCCGACTTCGCTGCGGCCCAGATGATGTGAGCACGTCCGCCACGTCGGAGCGCCGGACCCAGGCCGAGCGCCGCACCGAGGCGGAACGTCGACTCATCGAGGCGGCGTCGCTCCTCATCAGCGAGAACGGCACGTCTCACCTCACACTCGCCAAGGTTGGCGAGCGCGCCGGCTACAGCCGCGGCCTCGTCGCCTACCACTTCGGGTCGAAGGCAGCGCTCGTGCGTGCCGTGGCCGAAACCGTCACCACCGAGTTCCGCGACGCGATGGCGTCGGCGCGATCGAACGATGGGTCACTGCTCGACGAGGTGCTCGTCTTGGTCGGCGTGTACTTCGACATCATCGTCGACCCACCTGCGCTCAACCGAGCGCGGCTGGCGTTGATCGCCGAGTCGATCGCGCACCGCCACACCGCCGGTCGCGACGCGATTGTCGAAGCCGATCAGCACTTCCGGACACTGATCGCCAACCGGGTCACTCTGGCGAGAACCAACGAGCTGATGTTGCCAGCGATCGACCCCGCTGGCTTCGCGACGACCCTGGTCGGCATGCTGCGCGGCATCGCGTTCGCGTCGATGCTCGATCCCTCCACCGATCTCACATCGGCGCGCCGCGAAGTCGAGGCATTCGTCAGAGCGCGCCTCGGGGCAACGGAGTCACCACGACCTTTCTGACCGGCCTGACCACCGTGGCCGGTCAGGCCTCTGACGGATGTTCGCCGGCGAGTTGTTCGAGGCGGTCGAGGATGAGATCAAGACCGAAGTCGAATTCGTTGCCGAAGTCGTAGCCGGGCTGCATTGCGTGTTCGGTCGCGAAGGTATGGAGTGCGGGGAACTGCTCTGCGAAGCCGTCGTCGATGAGGCTGCTGGCCACCTCAGTCATCTCGTCACCGGGGGTCGGCAGTGCGGCCTCCTGGATCGCGAATCCGTAGACGAACGCGTCGAGCAGGGCATAGGCGTGGGCAGTCATCGGCAGCGAGAGCCCGCCCAGCAGGCAGGCCACCATGGCGTCGTGGTGCCTCAGCGTTGCCGGCCCCGGTGAACGACGAGATTCCATCAGTGGCACCGCCCAGGGGTGCGCAGCGAGAACCTCGCGGGCAGACACGCAGCGAGCTCGGACGGCGGGCTTCCACGAGCATGCTGGATCGGGGAGCGCGATCTCGGCGAACACCATGTCGACGATGCCGTCGAGGATCTCGTCCTTGCTCGGCACATGGTGATAGATGGTCATCGGCTTGCTGTCGAGGGCGTCGGCGAGTCGGCGGATCGTGAACTCGGCGACACCGATCTCGTCAGCGAGACGAAGCGCGCCTTCGAGGACCCGCTCTCGGGTCATCTGCTGTCGCTTGGTGGTGCGTTCAACTGCCATCGCGTCGCCTCTCATTCCGATTCGCTGTTGACATCGTACAAAGTACGAGTAGCATGGTCCACCTTATCGTACAAAGTACGAACCTGAACAGGAGCACATCATGAACACAGCCACAACCGCCAAACCCCATCTTGCCGAGGCGATCGACGAGCCCATCCCGACGTCGATGAATGCGGCAGTACAACACCGGTATGGGAACGCCGAGGTCGTCGAGCTGGAACGCGTTGCCACCCCCGAGCCCGGCCCCCGCCAGGTCATCGTGCACGTCGCCGCCTCCGGCATCGACCGCGGCGTCGTCCACCTCATGACCGGGCTCCCGCTCCTCATCCGTCTCGCCGGGTTCGGGGTCATGCGTCCGAAGCAGCCGGTGTTGGGCGCCGACGTCGCCGGCCGCGTGGTGGCCGTCGGCTCCGGTGTCGGACGGTTTCGCCCCGGTGACGAGGTGATGGGCATCGCGAGCGGCGCATTTGCCGAGTACGCGGTCGCCGACGCTGACAAGTTGGTGATGCTGCCCGCCGAGGTCTCGATGGAACACGCTGCGGTCTCCACGATCTCGGGAATCACCGCGCTGCAGGCACTCACCACGGTCGGGCGAGTCGGCCCGGGTCAACGAGTTCTCGTCATCGGCGCGTCCGGTGGCGTCGGCAGTTTCGCCGTCCAGATCGCAGCTGCTCTCGGCGCAGAGGTCACTGGCGTCGCCGGAAGATCCAGCCTCGACGCCGTGCGATCGTTCGGAGCCGTCCGCGCCGTCGACTATCGACAGACCCGCATCGACGAGATCGGCCAGACCTTCGACCTCGTCATTGACATCGCCGGGCGCAACTCGCTCCGACGCATCCGCCGGACGCTCACGCCGACCGGCACCTTGGTCATCGTCGGCGGTGAAGATGGCGGTCGGGTCACCGGCGGCATCGGACGCAACGTTCGCGCCGTGCTCCTCTCATTGTTCGTCCGTCAGCGGCTCACCGCATTCATCTCGAAAGAGACGCTCGAATACATCGAACCCCTCGCTGGTCTGCTTGCCGACGGCAGCATCACGCCACATGTCGGCGCTCACACCGATCTCGCAGGCGTCGCGCACGCCATCGAGCAGCTCGAAACGACCGGTGTCATCGGCAAGACCCTCGTTTCGGTCGCCGGCCCATCATGAGCGCCGAGCACCTGTACGACGAGCAGCGACGAGCGTTTCAGGCTCACGCAGCTGTGTTCGTCGCAGGAATGGTGGTCATGTTCGCCGTCAACCTGGCGACCAATGTCTCGGCCGGGATCGCGGGCAACTGGTCGGCGTGGTGGTCGGTGTGGGCGCTCATCGGTTGGAGCCTGGGCATCGCCGTCCACGGCTTCGTTGTGTGGCTGAATCAACCGGCGCACGTGGTCGCGCAACGTCGAAGCCGTCGGGGGCACCGTGACTGATCGTCCGACCGTCACAACAGTGCGAAGAGCACGAACACCGGATATCCGGCGAAGAGCACGTACGCGTCGCGGCGATCGAGACGGTTGCCGCGCATTCCCAGGCTGACGGCCACCACGAGCAGGACCAGCATGACCATCAGTGATGTGTGGATGAGTTCGGCATCGCCAATCGCGATCGGAGCAACCAACGCGCCCACGCCAAGACTCATGGTCATGTTGTAGGCGTACGACCCGATCACCCCGGCAATCACTGCCTCGGTCACGCCGTGTCGGCTTGCCGAGAAGGCCAGCACGACCAACTCGAACGCCGTCGCAAATCCCACCACCGTCAGACCGAGCCGCGTTTGGCTTTCCTCGATCTCGGTGATCTGGCGGACGCCTTCAACCAGGACCATCGAACCCAACGTCAGCGCAGTCAGGCCAGCGAGCACCCACCCAAGGTCACGGCCGACCCGGCCGTCGGGGTCGGCTTCCTCGCTGAGTTCGCCCGCTTCACCCAACGATGGCGGTCGGCGTTCGCGCAGCCAGATTGCTGCCACGAAGAGGACGTAGGCGCACACGAGCATGGCTCCCTCAGCTCGACCGAGGGCACCGTCCCACATCAAGACCGTTGCGAGTAGCCCAGTGATGAGCCCACCCGCTCCGTACAGCTGGATGTTGCGCCCGAAGGGGATCGTCACGATCCAAGCCCCGACCCCGAGAGCGATCGTCACGATCGCAGCGTTGGCTCCGATCACATCGCCGAACGCGACCCCATCAACACCACGGGCCGACGCAGTGACAACGGTCGCCAGTTCCTCTGGCTCAGCGCCAGCGAGCAAGATCGCAAGTGCGAATGCGGTGATGCCGAGTCGCTTCGACGCGTCGGCGAGATGTTCGGCGAACTTCTCGGCGCCCCACACGATTGCTGCCGTGCCAACACCCATTGCAACCAACCAGAACACGCTCGACACGACACATGTGTAATCGACATCGCTCACCGGAGGCGCGCTCGGCGAACGACGGCCCACATCATCATCACTGCCGTCGATCGAAAGGCAGATTGAGCAGGCACCTACTCTGTCGCCATGACTGACGCCGAGGACCTGACCGCTCGAGCAGGTGTTGCCTGCCATGACTTGGTGGGCTGGATGATGTGGGATCCGGCTGCCATCGCCGGGTACAAAGCGCTCGGGGTGCCGGACGGCATCGGGTGGATCGTCGCGTGGCGCCTCGCATCTCTTGGAAACGCGAACCCGGCCGTTGCCGCGGCCGCTGCGTATTCGATCAATCCGGGTGTGATCGGCAACGTGATGAAGCTGTACCAAGACGTCACCGATGTCGAGTCGATCCTCGAGGTGCGTGCTGCTGCAGTCGGGCCGGGCCTCGACGAGATCGCTCCAGGGTTGGCCACCGGCCTCGCCGAGCTTGCCGAACCGCTCTGGCGCGGCGTCGACGCCGTCCACTTCGGTGCTCGCCCCATGTTCGCCGCACATCGCGAGCGCCCCCGGCCCGAGGGCATGAGTCTGGTGCTGTCGGCATGGCTTGCCGCAAACTGCATGCGTGAGTTGCGCGGCGACAACCACTGGGCCCTCTGCGCCAGCGAAGATCTTGACGACGTCGAGGTTGGGCTCATCCACTCGGCCATGGTCGACATCGAGGAGTACGGCAGCGAAGAATGGATCGCTCGCAGCCGCGGCAACGATGATGAGGCGATCGCAGCCGCCTGGAAGCGCCTCGAAGCCAAGGGCTTTGCCTCAAACGGTGCGATCAGCGACGCAGGTCGCCGCTTCCGTCTCGACCTCGAAACCCGCACGGATGCGTTGACCGCACCAGCGTGGGCGGCGGTCGGTGTCGATGCCACTCGCGCATTCTGCGAACTGGTCGAGCCGCATCACGACGCGTTCGTGGCCCGAATCGACGCAACGGCGGGCCCGCGTTGGATGCCGGCTGTTCGAGTGAAGCCACCCCAGTAGCACCGGTCCGAGCGCGCGCTGTCACAGAATGAAGGCGGGTCTCGTCAAGTAGATGACGGCAATTCGGCCGCCAATCTGGAAGGACGATGATGACGCAACGAATCGATATGGCGAGTGTGATTCCCGACGCCTACAAGGCGGTCTTTGCGCTCGAACAACACGTGCGCTCGGCGTTGGATGCATCGCTGTTGCACCTGGTGAAACTGAGAGCCTCGATCATCAACGGCTGCGCGTTCTGTGTCGACATGCACAGCACCGAGGCGC
Organism: Ilumatobacter sp.; assembly: GCA_029263275.1. Taxonomy (GTDB): domain Bacteria; phylum Actinomycetota; class Acidimicrobiia; order Acidimicrobiales; family Ilumatobacteraceae; genus Ilumatobacter_A. The sequence goes on along the minus strand of JAJCXU010000251.1, from coordinate 2,568 downwards.
TGGGCGACGGCGAAGACGTTCGTCGGGTGATGGCCGTGGCTGCATGGGTTGAGTCGCCGTTCTTCACCGATCGCGAACGGGCCGCACTGGCCCTGACGGACGCGGTGACGAACATCGGCGATGGGGGTGTCGACGACATGGCGTGGGCAGACGCCGTCAACACGTTCGGCGATGAACAGGTCAGCGAACTGGTGGTGGCGATCGCCACCAACAATGTGTTGAATCGACTGGCGATCTCGACCCGAGCCGACCAGCCTCCCCACGACAGATGACGGAACTCGCCGCGCTCCGACAACGTGCATTCGATGTTGGCTACCGCATGACCGGGAGCCACGCGGATGCGGACGACATCGCCCAAGAAACGCTGCTGCGTGTGCGTGAACCGCTGGAGCGCGGCGAAGTCCGAGTCCCCGAAGCATTCACCACGACGATCGCGACGAGACTCGCAATCGACCGGGCTCGTTCCGCGCATGCGCGCCGGGAGCAATACGTCGGTCCGTGGCTCCCTGAGCCAATCGTCGAATGGCCCGATGACGACAGCGACCGAGCCGACACGATCTCGTACGCCCTCCTGGTGGTCCTTGAGACCCTCGGGCCGGTCGAACGGGCGGCATTTCTCCTCCACGATGTGTTCGCGTACTCCTACCCGGAGATCGCCCGCGCCTTGGATCGGACCGAACCAGCGTCTCGCCAGCTCGTCACGCGCGCTCGCCGGCGGGTCGCCGACGGTCGACTGCGACTCGACGTCGACCGCGACGTTCACCGCGAACTGGTCGAGCGATTTCTTGATGCAGCCAGCGGCGCGGACGTCGACGGACTGAGTGCGATGCTCTCTGGCGATGCACAACTCGTCAGTGATGGCGGAGCCGATCGCAAGGCTGCTCGCCACCCGATTGTCGGTCGCGAGCGGGTCGTGCGGTTTGTCGCTTCCGTCCTGCCTCGCTTCCTCATCGGCGGGGAGGTGGTGCCCGTCGACGTTAACGGCGCGCCCGGCTTCGTCATCACCCACGACGGTGCAACAACGCTTGCGGCCACGGTTGATGTTGCCCAGCACCAGATCGTGGCCGTTCGTTGGGTCATCAACCCGGACAAGTTGACCAATCTCCAGCTGCGCACCCCACGCTGACGGCCGAGGCTCGCCTCACGTCCGGACCGGGTGCAACCGTGAGCGGGCAATGCAGCTACTGACCACCACGCCGCTCGTTCAGTTGGTGGTTGTCTCGAAGTCTGCTGCTGATCTGGCCCGGTTGATTCGCCGCCGAAGGTCATCGCGATAGATCGAGACGCGGTCGTCATAGCGGAACTGTTCGAAGAGCACGTCGGCCACGTCTCCGATGTTGACGATGTCTTCTTCTGAGTCGATCGCCGCCTCGAGGTCCCACACATCACAGCTCAGCGTTGGGCCTGCCTCGAGTCGGATCAGTTCATCTCGACACGTGACTGGGCCATCGGGGCCGAACCCGAGCGCCCGCCGGAGTCGAAGCAGCACGCCGTGCAAACGGTTGCGACTGACTCGAGGGTCAGCGTTCGGCCAGAGCGCCTCGAGTGCCACGTCGATCGTCACGATGCCCGACGATGCAATCAGCAGTGCCAGGAGTTTTGCCGTGTACCCGCTCGGGGCTGGGAGTTCGAATCCGCCACGCCAAATGGAGAACGCCGGAGCCAACGCGACGATGTGCAGTGTCTCGGTCGTGTCGCCGTCGGATTCCTCGGTGACGAACACGTCGGCCAGGTCGCCATCGATCTGGCTGGCCAGCGCTGGTCGATCGAGCTCCACTGCAAGAGATCGAAGCTCCACGAGGTCAGCACGTCCGCGTGCTCGGTCATGCTCGTTCAGGAGCAGGGCGTTCAGCCGACGTCGCCGCAACGAGAACGACGCTGACATGAAGTTGTTGGGCGACTGGTCTGCCACGGCTGCGAAGTGTGATGCAACAGCGGTGTTTCCAAGATGAATCTGGAGCAAACCGAATTCAGCGGCGAAGACCTGATGAAACACCGCGAGGTAATCGTGATCGAGTAACTCGAAGATCGCATGTTCGAACGCTTCGATCGGCTCCGGTGAACCCGGAGCATCAATCACATCGAGTGCGCATTCCAGTGCGATCAGTGGGAGCGCAGCCAGGTCGTTGCCGGTCTCAGCCGATGCTTCGCGTGCGAGCTCGATCGTTGACCGTGAGCGGTCGTACCACCCTAAGAAGAACTCGAGAATCGCGAGCTCACTCAGGCGCAATGGTGCGTCGGAATGCCGAGCCCGCCAGAGTTCGATGGCAATCGTTCGGACTCGAAGGACAACCTTCGATGGCTCCTCCACGAGCATCAGGGCCTCGATGTAGAGCAGCCAGCCTTGCTGGGATCGAACGCTCTGCTCGTCTTCCAGAATTCGCATCGCCGAGCGCACCATCTGGCGTCCGGACGCGAACATCCCCGGACCCGCCGACAACATCGCGCCTTGACCCAGGAATCTCAGCAGTTCGCCGGCCGCAATTCGGTCGGGCAAGTCGGGCCACAACGAGCGGGCGGTTGCCGATGCCTCCTCGGGCGACAGCTCGACGAGGGGCGCAACCACTT